>CANGWC010000068.1 GCA_947457515.1 Silvanigrellaceae bacterium | reverse complement strand
TTATCAAATTTGTTATTTTGCCATTTCTAATTTTAAAAATGATTATTTAAGTAACTATTTATTCAATAAAGCTTCTAATTTTAGTATGCAAAATCTCTTTCACGATATTTATAATTTGTCAATGAATTTTTTCATGAGGTGGCCCTGAACTCCTTATACTTTAATTCTTGGTTTTTCTAGGAGGGTGCTCAATGTCGGTTAAATTATGATTTTTAAAATTACAAATGTTTCAAAAACTAACTAAACTCTAATATTTCAATTCAGCTTTAATCATAATTAAATTTTGTCAATTGGTATTGCTCATTAAGAAAATTAAGAGAATCATTCAGATCTGATGTTGTCAGTTGTGAGTTAGGGTTTTTAGTGATCGTAAAAAAAGTTACCCCAAGCTGATCGTTACCTGTAGTAATCAAGATATCTCCTTCTTTAAAAGCTTTATTTTTCTTGATTTTCAAAAGATATAATGACAATGCCTCACGAACTCTAAGAGAATTATTATCTAACTCTTCACCTACTAAATTTTTTGGCATTCTCATACTGAGCTTATTTCTATCTCCCCAAATCATCATCTCTATAGGCCTATCTGAACTTTCCCTGGGAACTAGATCAAATGATGCAGACATAACCTGGCCTCGTGCTTTTGCCTGTTTTGCATTATAGTATGTAGAAAATTCTATTGTAGGCTTAACATTAAGTGATCTTAAAACACCTGGTCGTAAGTCATTAGTGATATCTCCTGGTAAAGGATTTATTTTTAAGGTGTTTGGAGGGGTCGAAACTGCAGCTATCCGTAAGTATTTACCTTCTTCTACCATTTGTGCTGAAGTTTTCTTATTCCTATTCCAAAGATCAGAGAACTTAAACTTCACATCACTTTGTGCTGGCTGATTATTACAACTGATAAAAACTAAAAATAATCCTAATACAAGAGTCTTCATACATGACACTATCTTCATACAAACACCTAAATTTCTAAATTTTTATCGGTTTTATTTTAGATAATTTTTATGATTTAAAGTCTAAAATTTATAACTATTTGTTTTCAATAGTTTAAATTATTATAACCAATAAACCCAGAAACCATTAGAAGGGTATTTTTTATGATTAGGGTTTGAGACATTCTTCTGAAAAGAAAGAATCTCATCTCGAGATATCTTGAAGTATTGAGATACCCATTGCTCTACCTGATCTTTCCATTGGTTATCAGGGTTATCTAATTGGAAGACTAGAGCGAGTTTTTGGCCTAAGTGTTCCTGTAAACCTCTGCCTTTAAAAGAAGGTCTATGTTCTGTAAGAGGTAATAGATTTTGACTCCAAGATTTAGAACCCCAAGGGATCCAGATCCGGGGATAGATCCTTGATACTGTTTGAATTCTTTTACCTATAGGTATAAGAATATCTCCCTTCATAGGTTGAGAATATTTCTCTTTTTGTGACCAAATTTTTTTGATGACACCTAAGCCTGGCTTAAGAGTATCCCCATATCCAATGCTTTGAACTCCTTTAGGATGACATCGAACAAGGTAGAACTCTCCTAAATAAAGTTGAGATGACTCTATCATCCATTTTGTGCTGTTTTTGTGTATGTTTTTCACAACAATACCTGTGGGGCATTGGGCGTATACTAACAAAAATCCTAGACAACAAAATAATTTAGCCATATCAATTTACTTCGGAATCATCTGAAGACCTATGGGCGGAAAATTTTTCATGAATGCATACCAGGATTTAATTACCGAGTACCCTATTTTCACTCCTAAGAATCCTTGGATACCCCATAAGCCTGTTGTTTTAGAGATTGGTTGTTATAAGGGCCTGACTTTAAAGCATTTAGCTTCATCTCATCCTGAAAGTGATTTTGTAGGCCTTGATCTGACTCTTAAAAGAGGGGTTCTTTCTTATAGAAGAACTCAGCATCTCAATAATGTGAAAGTTGGTTTATGGGATGCCATAGATTTTCTGAGTTATTGTCCGGATCATTCTTTTGAAGGAATGGTGATTCTATTTCCCGATCCTTGGCCTAAAAATAAACACTCTCAAAATCGTTTATTAGGATCTCATTTCTTTTTTATGGCTAAAAGGAAACTTGTTCCTAATGGTTACCTTTGGATCAAAACAGATGAGAAAAGTTATTATGAGAGCATTGTTCACTGGGCACAGTACTGGAGATGGGGTACACTGCCTGAGTGTCCTTTGATAAAAACGACATCTTCTTTTGAAAATCTTTTTACAAAACAACAGAAAAAAATCTATGAAAGTGTCTTTTCGTCTATCTCCTAATAATGCAGCTTTCGTAGCTGCTTTCTTCTCTTTTGTTTTAGCTTTAGCTAAACTCTTTCTTTTTTGGTTTACCAGTTCTTTAACCATTGGATTATCGGCTTTAGATAGTATTGCTGATATTGTCATTAGCCTCATTAATCAAAAAATCATGCATTATGCTCATAAGGACGCTGATGATGAGCATCCTTATGGCTATGGTAAAGCGGAAGCTCTTGCTTCCTTAGGTCAGGGAATTTTGATCCTTGGCGGATCTTTAGTGATCATACAATCCAGTATCAAATACTTTGTCACCAGACCCACAACTCCAGATTCTCCCTTAGAATCTTGGATGATTATCTTCTTCTTAGGTTCCGCTTTCAGCGCATATGTGATCTCTCAATTCTTAAAATTTTATGGCAAAAAAGAAAATAGTCTTGTGCTTATTGGGGATTCTAAACATTACGAAGCAGACGCTGTGATTAATATTGGGACTGCTCTAGCTTTAGGCTTAATTCTCTATTTTAGGAAACCTTTTATTGATCCGTTAATCGCAGGAATCAGTTCACTTTTTGTAGGATTTCAAGGATTTCAATTAATACAAACAAGTTTAAAGGAACTCATGGATCTTGATATCGGTCCTGATATGAAAAAAGATGTGATTGCTTTCATCTTTAAGATACATCCTGGAATCTTAGATATTCATAAATTTAGAGGCCGAAAAAGTGGAAAAAGATACTTCTTTGATTTTCATGTGACCTTACCTAAAGATCTTTCTTTTATTGAGGTTCATACGATTGTAGAACTCTTGGAAGAGAATCTTCAAAAAGTCTTTTCTGCAGATGTGATCATCCATAGCGATCCTTTCCCAGAGAAAGAATCATAAAGAATATGCTTGTGTTTCTTTAACTGGCTCTCAAGACACATGTATAACTCTGTATTGTGCGTACAGTGACAAATCGATGAACAGTTGTCTTATATCAAAACCGCAAAGAAGCGTACCCTGATCTGAAATCAATCTATGGTTCAGATACAACATTAGAACCCTGCCTAAAAACTAATGCTTCCTAAGACACCTTCTAACAATTATTATGATAACATGCGGCTCTTACTAATTCTAACCGACATTCCGCACCCAAAATCAATAATTTTTATTTAAAATAAAATAATTATATCTAATATTCTTATAATTACAGCTATCATTAATTTTTAAGGCACATATTTATATTTTTCAAAAGACTTTATAGAAGTTGAGGA
>CANGWC010000067.1 GCA_947457515.1 Silvanigrellaceae bacterium | reverse complement strand
TCCCGAAAGATTCTCTCAAGGCAGGCCTTTAGCTCAAGAGATCCCACCTGCGGTCTATATCAATAAGCCTCCAACCACGGAGGCATCAAATGTAGAATTACGTTAATTTATGAAAAAACTGGTCTCAAAACTATTGACACGTTCCGATATCTTGAGAATTAGGCAAATCAGCTCCTTCTGTGGAGTAAAAATTGATTCTTATAATTTCTTCTCTCAATAAAGATTTAAATAAACTATCAAATTCAGCAAATGGTTTTTTGGAATCTACAGTGTAATATTCAGGGATTAACTGTTCATGAAAACGAACAAACTCTTTAATCTGATTTATAAGTTTATTAAATTTTGCTATTACTTGAGGATTATTCAAATGAGTTAAAATATCTTTATATCCTGATATTTCTTCAATTAATGGATGAAAGACTCCAAAAGATTCAAAAAGATCATCGTCAAAATCAGCTTTACCCAGATTAAAAATAGATAGAATAAGAGAGAGTACTAAAAGTTTTTCCAGCTACTATATGATGAACCACCACCACCACCTTTACCAACATTAAAAATAGATAATATAAGAGAAAGTATTAAGAGTTTTTTCAATGTGACCTCATGTAATTTTTTATTAATTATATGAAGTTACAATGAAAGATCAAATTTAAGGAGAAATAAATTCTTCATGTAAAGCAACGATGGCAGAACGCATATCACTTTTAGGAACGATACAAGAAATATTAATTTCAGATGTTGTGACAAGAATAATGGGGATATTTAATGAATCTAATTTATTAAACATTCTAGCAGCCACCCCAGAATGATTACGAACACCTAATCCAATGATGGAGACTTTTGCGATATTGTCTTGGAATGTGAAATCATCTCCTACAAGAGTTTTAAGGTAATCTTGGGTTCTCACAAAATCTGAAGAGTTTACGGTAAAACTTAAATACTGTGGGAGATCGAGGTTAATTTGATGATGAATAACATCAATATTAATTTGGTTATCAGAAAGTTTTTTGAAGAATTGAGGCAATGTGAGATTTGTTTTTGCGGTAAATAGGACATCTTGATCGTATCCTGAAATACCTGTCACAATTTCTTCTTCAAAGATTTGATGCTGATTCATATTGTCTACCTGTTCTATGGAGTGTGATTGGTTTTGAATGATTTCAGTTCCTGGATCATCGGAAAATGTGTTTTTAATGAATAAAGGAACTTTCCATTTTGAAGCTAGAAAAACACTTCTTAAATGAAGAACTTTACTTCCTTGGCTAGCCATTTCTAACATCACAGATGAATCAAGTTTTCTGATGATCTTAGCTTCAGAACAGATTCTAGGATCTGTCGTATACACGCCATTCACATCGGTATAAATCACACATTTATCTGCTTTAATCGCTGCAGCAATAGCAACGGCTGATGTATCGGAACCACCTCTTCCTAGACTGGTGATTTTATGGTTTTCAGTAGCTCCTTGAAAACCTGTGATCACGGGAAGTATCCCTTTTTGGATAGAGTCTAAAATGGCTTTGCCTTCAAATCTTTGGATGGTGGCTTCTGAGAATTTATCTGTAGTGATAATCCCTGCTTGAGCACCGGTCATGGGGCAAGAATTGATGCCTCTTTTTTTAAGAGCTAAGGAAAGGAGTCCCGCTACAATAGTCTCGCCAGAAGTCACAATCAGATCGTATTCAGGAGTTCTAAATGAGGGGTAAATGAGGGTAGCTAGTTGAATGAGCCTATCTGTTTCCCCAGACATAGCAGAGACCACCACCACATCTGGTCTTTGTTCAAGACAGATATCTGCCACATGTTCAATATTTTCAATACTTCCGACGCTAGTGCCGCCAAATTTAAATACTTGCAATGAATCTTACTCGTTTTCTTTTTGATTAATATACTGTAAATCTGTGGGTTCTATTATATAAAAGAGAGCCTTATCTTGAAAAAAAACCTAAGACCTTACATTTCAACGGAACCATTAATGGTCGAAGCTGTAGAATGTTCTCAGTTTTTAAGCCAAACACCCCTTTATATCACTTCACTCAGTGCTATCAAAGACAGATTGAATGCATACCAAGAAACCATATCTCGATATTTTTCTCAATATCACATTCATTATGCAATGAAAGCCAATTCAGCATTACCTTTGCTTCAACACTTGTGTCAATGGGGATCTAGTATTGAGATCGTCTCAGTAGGTGAACTGAATCGGGCACTTACAGCAGGATTTCATCCTACGGATATTGCTTTTTCCGGGGTGGGTAAGACTCAAAAAGAGATAGATAAAGCATTAGAAGTTGAAGTGGGTTATATCCACGCAGAGCATATGGAAGAACTATGGTACCTTCTCGATCATACTCAAGATAAAAGTTCTTGTATTACTATAAGACTCAATCCTTCTGCAGAAGTAGAAACTCATCCCTACTTAAAAACAGGAGCCTTAGATTCAAAGTTTGGGATCCTGTTTGAGCATATCCAACAAGGATTTCAGGATAAACTCAAACATCTTTCTCCTTCAGAAAAACACAAATATCTGATCCCATTAAGAGGGATTCATATTCATCTTGGTTCCCAATTACAAAATCCTAATGTTTATGAATACGTTATGGAAGAATGCCGTAAACTCTATGATTTCTTAAAATCGGAGGGTGCTGTTATCACTCATATCAATTTAGGTGGTGGCTTAGAGGTGAAAGAAACAGGTGTTCCCCATGATCACTCTGATATTAAGAATTACATTGAATTTCTTTCTAAAACCTTTAAAAAATACTTCTCTGAAGAGATTACGTTACATTTAGAGCCTGGAAGAAGTTTAGTTGCAAGTTCCAGTATTCTTCTCACCAAGGTATTATATAAGAAAGAAAACGATGCTCAGCATAAGTTTATTTATGTTGATGCTGGGATGAATGATTTCCCACGACCAAGTTTATATCATGCAAAACATGCTTATGTTTTGATTCCATCAGATCTAACTCAGATGAGTGATAAAGAAACTACCTACTCTATTGTAGGCCCGGTGTGTGAAAGTGGAGATGTTTTACATCCTAAAGCTCAGCTTAAGGATTCAGTGTGTCCCGGAGATTCTATTATATTCTTAGATGTAGGAGCTTATTGCAGATCTATGGCGAGTTTTTATAATTTAAGGCCTATACCCGCTGAGGTTTTTTGTTATCAGGGTAAATTATTATCTTCTCTCCCTGCTCATTATGCTGCAGAAAATGAATAATATTTTTTCTTTTACGTCCTAATCCTTGTAAAATCTTTTGTTGTTAGGGTAAAATTATAAGTTGTACTTTTTCTCATTATTCTATGAATGAAGAAATGAATTCTAATCTATAAGAGGTAATTTAAAAATTACAATCTGAAGAATGCCTGAAATGTAAAATCAAATTTTTTACATTTATTTTTAAATATTTATGAAATAGATAGCAGATCTATTCATATTTAATGATATTCAGTCATGTTTTTACAATAGAATTCCAATCGTTGGTCAAAGATTGTTAGATTTTGAGAGGTACTAATACATTAAGGAGGCAATATAATTTTTTCAGCACAAAATGCCAATACCCCAAACATTAAATGACACATGGCTTTAATAGGACCTTTAACTCTTAAATAACGAGCACCGTAGGAATCTTTTAAGGCTGAGTTAGTTCTTTCCGCTGTAGTGCGTGCCTTATACCTTATTTTTTGATGAGGTAACATTTCCTCGGGTTCTTTTTTTCTTCTCTTATTGATATCGATAACCGGAACTTTATTAAATTTTTCAGAAATATAGCTACGGATAATCCCAGCATCATAGGCTGAATCCGACATTCCGCACCCCGAAATATATATTTTTTTTAAAAAATATTATAATAAATTGAGATTCATAAGTGTTTACATGTTTATATAGCTA
>CANGWC010000066.1 GCA_947457515.1 Silvanigrellaceae bacterium | reverse complement strand
TCAGTCCGGAACTTCGCCTACAGCTTCCTTCAGATTCTCAGTTACCCAAGACACCCTTGCTGTTCAGCTTTGGATACTCCCACTTCTCCATTAGGGATTCTCACCCTTGGCAGGGCGCCATGCCTGGCACACCTTAACAACCACCGGCTGAAGCCGGTGGGTTAGGGCTAAGGGACTGAAAGTCCCACCAAATACCAGCTAAAGCTGGTTAACTTTTCAGTATTTGGATTTTTCTTTTTAATCCCTGCTACAAAAACAATCAGTGCAGGACATTGTAAAAGCCTCTTTAATATTAGCTTGTTTTCTAAACTATTCTTTCAGCAAACTAGAAGATCTATCTTGTTACTTTATAACAACTGCTAGCTAAAGCTGCCCACCTGAAGGTGGGGGTTTAAACCCTTAACCCCTTCGGGGCGGACGAATTAAATAAAATCAATTTATTATAGATTATTTGGCCACATCACTTTACCACCCAGCTCTTTAACTCTCTCCATAATAGAGTCTCCTTTAAGAGCGGTGAGGATCTCGATTCCTCCGGGAACAATAGCTAAAGTATGTTCAAACTGAGCACTGGGAGATCCATCTACTGTTTTAGCGGTCCACCGATCGGGCATCATACGATGTCTCCAATCTTTTCCATTGATCATAGGTTCCACTGTAAAACACATACCACGCATAATTTTAACGCCTGTATTAGGTTTACCGTAATGAAGAATCTGAGGTTCTTCGTGGAAGCCTTTACCTATACCATGTCCTACAAAGTCTCTGACAACTCCACAGCCTTCAGCTTCTGCATAACTTTGAATAGCGTAACCAATATCTCCAATCCGTTTAGCATGCTCAATCACTGCAATACCTCTGGCAATACTTTCCTGTGCCACGTTGTAAACTTTTAACCGATCGGGAGGACAGGTATTTCCTACAAGATAGGTCTTAGAAGTATCTCCATGGAATTCTTTTAATGTAACCGTTACATCAATATTGATAATATCTCCTTCTTGGAGAATTTCTTTATCACTGGGAATTCCATGACAGATCACGTCATTAATGCTTGTGCAAATAGATTTAGGGAACCCCCGATAATTTAAAGGACTGGGAATGGCTCCATGATCTTTAATATATTCATAAGCTGCTTTATCTAAAGCTTCTGTGGAGATCCCAGGTTTTACCAGTTCTCCTAAATATTGAAGGGTCTTTGCTGCGAGCTGACCTGCATCTCTCATGAGTAATATATCTTGGGATGATTTTAATTTAGCCATAATTTCTCTATATTTCGAATATCTAATACTTTATCTGTAATAAGAACAGATCTTTCGCAGATTTTTTTTGTAAGACCTTGTAATACTTTACCAGGACCGATTTCTATAAATTGGGATTCTGAGTCTTCTTTGACTAAATTTTGAATGATCTCTCTCCAAAGGACTGGCTTGGTCATCTGTTGGATGAGAAGATCCTTAGAATATGTTTTCTCGTATTTATGAGTGTCTACATTGGAGTAAATAGGATACTGAATAGGATTTAAATCATAGGATTTAAGATATTCTTTTAAAAGTGCTGCGGCAGGATTCATAAGAGAACTGTGAAAAGGACCACTGACATTTAAGAAAATCCCCTTACCTAACTTATTTTCATGAATTTTATTTTGAAGAATTTTGAGGCCCTCACTGTGTCCACTGAGAATCAATTGTTGAGGCCCATTATCATTAGCTGGTTCTACAATATATTTTTTAATATCTTGAATCACATCAAAAACTTTATCTCTTTGACTTCCTAAATAAGCTAACATTCCTCCAGACGAACTTTCAGACATGACTTTTCCTCTGTAAGAAACAATCTTTAAAGCATCAGTAAATTTCCAGGCCCCTGCGGAGGCTAAAGCACTGTATTCTCCCAATGAATGTCCAGCCATAGCTTGAATCTCTAATGGAACTAAAGACTTTAAAACTTTAAAAATACCATAACTCACTGTAAACAAAGATGGCTGTGTTTTTTGGGTGAGCTCTAATCCCTGATTTTCTTCAAAGCAGAGCTTTTTAAAATCCCAGGAAAGGGTATCGGAAGCTTCTTGAATAATTTCCCTAAATAAAGAAAAATTCTCATAGTAATCTTTAGCCATACCTATATATTGGCTTCCCTGACCAGAAAAAAGTAAGGTGACTTTATTGGAGGTGTTCATTGCAAATTTTCCTTGCTGATGGTTCAAAAAGAGATTTCCCCCCTGGAGCTACCTTAAGTGATGTAGCTCAGAGTATTAGTCCGAATGTATCTAAGTCTGCTGTTGCCGGCAAACAAAACGGTAAACTCGTTGATCTTTCTACTGTTCTTAATGAAGATGATCGTATTGAGATCGTCTTAGCTTCTTCTCCCGATGGATTAGAAGTGATACGGCATTCCACAGCCCATCTTCTTGCAATGGCTGTTCAAAGACTTTATCCCAAAGTTCAAATCACAATTGGTCCTGTTGTGGGTGATGTTTTCTATTATGATATATTTTCCCCAGAACATAAGATCAGTAGTCATGACTTTGAAGCAATAGAAGCTTGTATGACTTCCATTGCTGGGGAGAATTTGCCTTTTTCAAGACAAGTTGTTTCTCGGGAAAAGGCTCTTCAGACATTTGCGGATATTAAAGAAGATTTTAAACAAGAGATCATTCAGAGCATTCCAGGAACAGAAGAAATCTCCATTTATCATATTGGATCTCAGTGGTTTGATGTTTGTAGAGGACCACATGTTCCTTCAACTTCTCATCTAAAAGCATTTAAGCTGATGTCCGTTGCTGGTGCTTTCTGGAGGGGGGATAAAAATAATCCTCAACTCACCAGAATTTATGGAACATCCTGGTCCACTGAAAAAGAACTCAAAAATTATCTTTTCCAAAAAGAAGAAGCTCTTAAAAGAGATCATACTGTTGTAGGAAAGAAACTAGAGCTTTTTACTTTCTATCCAGAAACTGCTTTAGGAATGCCTTTCTTTTTACCTAAAGGAGCTCTTCTTTATAGACTTCTTCATGACTATATTCTTCAAAAGATGATTAAGCATGGCTTTAAAGAAGTCATGACTCCTCAACTGATGAATGTCGATCTGTGGAAAAGCAGTGGTCATTACGACTGTTACCATGAAAATATGTATTTCAGTGAAGTGGATGACAATCAATATGCTCTAAAGCCTATGAACTGTCCTGGACATGTTAAGATCTTCAATGCTCAACCTAAAAGCTACCGGGATCTGCCTTTACGCTTAGCAGAGATCGCTCCTCTTCATCGGTATGAACTTCATGGAGCTGTTCATGGATTAACCCGAGTTCGACGCTTTGCAACAGATGATGGACATATTTTCTGTACTTTAGATCAGATCCCTGAGGAAATTGAATTAGCTTTAAAGTTTCTTCAAGAAATTTATACTGAACTTGGATTTAAAGATTTCTCTTGTGCTTTATCCACAAGACCTTCTAAATTTATTGGAGATCTTGAAACCTGGAATCTTGCAGAATCCACTTTAGAATCCGCCTTAAAAACTTTAAATCTTCCTTATACGATTAATGCAGAAGATGGTGCTTTCTATGGCCCTAAAATAGACTTTACTCTGAAAGATTCTTTAGGAAGATTTCATCAATGTGGAACCATACAATTAGATTTCTATATGCCTCAAAGATTGGATGCTACCTATATCTCTCCAGAGAATCATCCCACTCATCCTGTGATGATCCATAGAGCAATTCTTGGGTCTTTAGAAAGATTTATGGGTCTTTATATTGAACATTGTGATGGACACTTTCCTTTTTGGTTATGTCCTGTGCAATTAGATATCATCACCATTAATGATGATATCATCGAGTATGCTCAAAGCATCTCTGCATTCTTTCAAGAAAAAGGCATACGTATTGAGAAATCTTTTGGATCTCATACTTTAAATGCAAAGATCCGTAATGCTCAAATGCTTAAAGTTCCTTGGATGCTCATCCTAGGTAAGAAAGAAAAAGAACTTCAAACTGTAACCTTACGACATTGGACTGGGACACAGCATCCTGGTCTAACATGGGATGAGTGTTTCAGTAAGCTGACAAATCCTTAATTTAAGGTATTTCTGTTTTATTTTGATTCATAGATTTCTTCATATTATTTTTTATCATCGTCATCATCTTTAGGTTTATCTTTATCTTTATCTTTTCTATCTCCATTTGTTCTATGTTCTGCTACAATTTGTGATGAAAAAAATAATAAATCTGATTCAGTAAGAGTTCTATAGAAATTATGTAATAATTCTTGAAGCTCAGTTGATGTTAGCTCTTCTAATTCTCTTAATTCAAGAGGGGATCCTAATTCAATTGGTGTGATCTGAAAAGCCAAAGCAACGTGAGTCTGGAATAAAATAGCTGTCGTTAAAGCCAACTTTAATAAATTTTTCATTGATATCTCCATTTTGAAAAAAATGTACTTATTAAAAATCTGTTGAGTGGTCAATACTAGAAGTTTAATCCGCGGAATGTGTCAATAGTTTTGGTACAAGTCTTTTTAGAAATTAACGTAATTCTACATTTGAGCCCTCCGTGGTTGGTGGCTTATTGATGTAAACCGCAGGCGGAATCTTTTGAGCTAAGGGCCTGCCTTGAGAGAACCTTTCAGGATT
>CANGWC010000065.1 GCA_947457515.1 Silvanigrellaceae bacterium | reverse complement strand
GTTTTTTTTAATTGATTATTTTTATAAAAAATTAAATTACTATTCTTTGATTTTCCTAAAAACCATTATACTTTGCTCATATTTTAAAAAAACATACAGCTAGTTTAGTTTCATTATTTTGTGTGCAAATACATTAGCTAACGACTATAGACACTCAAAATTACTGGACCACTGGAGCAAATCTCTACATTCAAACAAGGGATCATTTTAACTGGATGAGATCTTTAGCTTATGATTTGATCTTGAAAAAAATGCTTCCTCTTCCACAGAAATAATAAGCACCCCGGATGTTTATACGATTATTTACGTCAGTCAATAACTACAAATATAGTCTCTAAATCTTTGATTATACATCAATTAATCCATAAATTCATTTAGTGCAACCTATATTATTAAATATAATAAAAATAAATATTGATTATTTTATAAAATAAGATATAAGTTACAGATATGTTTTATATATTATTTTTTAATGCTTTATTATTTTTAGAATGTTTTGGAAATACAAAGTTTGAAGCTTTGATTCGAGCAAATATAGAGAAAAGTCTTTTTTACAACGTTGGGGATATATCCCTAGATAATCTCCTTAATATAAATGCAGAAGAATTATCTCAAAAGCCTGCTCTTATAAATCTTATCTTTAAAAAAGATCCTCTTTTCCCAAACAGTCACATAGAACTCGATAATGAAAAAATTTTACCTTTATTAAAAAAATGTGGATATACAGAATTATTTAATTATGAAGGTGCAGCTTCTCTTATTTGGATACCTTATTTCTTAGGAGAACCACTATCCAACCTTTTTGGATTTAATATCCCTATGTCTGAAGTATCTTCTAAAATTATTATTCCTAATATAGCAGCTCTTAATCTTCGTCTCAGAATTTATAGGGATTATTTTCAAAAAAGATACTCAATTTCAGGTTCTCAGAATATTGCAAAAATATATTTCTATTCTGCCTCAGAAAAAATAAGTGACCCTAGTCTTTACTTAAAACAACTGGCCTTAAGAAGACTCCCTATTGCTTCTCTACCTGATGGTGGCGGTGTGTTTTTCTTCCATGATTTAATTCATCTTATGACGTTTATACTCCCAGAAGCTTTAATAGATGGATATGTTCAATTTGCAAAGGACTCTATTATTTTTATAGAAACAGAATTCACACACCCTAAAGTAAAAAATGATCTTTATTCTTTGATCGCTCGTTCTATTGATGCAGAAATAGCTAATTTTATCATGGATTTCTCTAATATTTTCATAGATACACAATACGAGGAACATTATGAACTAAAATACGGGTCTTACGTTAGAAGCCAAAAATCTAAAGTTGAAAAGCTATTTGTGGGAGATCTTAGTTTGTATAACTCTTCAAGTGCTGAAGAGAAAAATACTTTTTTTGATCATATGAAAGATCTCTTCCATATATATGGTAAAAAATATGATTCTACTGTATTTATTGCAACCGAAATTTTAGATATTTTTCAAAAAAGTAACGATCCCATTAAAGCAGAAATTGAGAGCCATATATACTGGCCAAATGGATTAGATCTTTACTATAAAGCAAGAGAGCATCTTGTATGGATGAAAAAACATGCAAAAGAATCGCATGATATTCACCGCATTCTTTCTCTACCCAAAGAATAAGTTTCTTTAAATCTTCAACTTACAACTTCAACTATGTGTTTTTAAGTAAATTTAAAGCCATCTGTGGTGTAGAGTTAGCTTGTTGTAACACACTGGTACCGGCTTGCATCAGAATATTATTTCGAGTTAACTCGGCAGACTCTTCAGCGATATCAACATCTTTAATTCGACTGTTGGCTGCACTGAGATTTTCTACGGATATCCCAATATTATTAATTGTAGAAATCAGTCTATTTTGAATTGCCCCTAAATAACCTCGAGTAGAACTCACAATATCAATGGCTTCATCTTGAAGTTTTAAGGAACCTTGTGCACCCTGCTTGGTATCGATCTTTGCATCTTCTAAACCTAGTTTACTGGCTTTGATATCTGCTCTAAAAGCATCATAGCTAATACGATCTACACCTAGAAGGTTGTCTCCTCCGGTATTGATCTGAAAATCTAAGGTTCCACCAGTACCATCTAAAAGTTGAGTACCATGAAACTCTGTTGAGTTAGCAATACGATTTATTTCTTCTTTAAGAGCTTGGTATTCATCATTTAAATACACTCTTTCTTTAGGACCTATGGTATCTGATGCGGCTTGCACACCGAGTTCTCGCATACGTACGAGTATATTCTGAACTTCATTAAGAGAACCCTCAGCCACTTGAATCAATCCAATTCCATCATTGGCGTTTCTTTGTGCTTGCATTAACCCACGGATCTTAGCTCTTAATTTTTCACTGATAGCAAGACCTGCTGCATCATCTCCAGCTTTATTAATACGATATCCAGAGGATAGTCTTTCAAGACTCTGATCAAGTAAACGACGGGTATTTCTCATATGTCGCTGACCCGTTACTGAGGCGATATTGGTCATTATACGAAAGCCCATGGCGTTCTCCTAGTTACTATCAGGATACCAAATTTCAAATTTCAAAAAAAAGTCTCGAGTCAAATATCTTGAATAGTAGGACTTTTTTGCATATCTCAAATTAATTTTATATATTCCTATTTTTTTTTTGCAATTCTCTACAAATATGATATTTAATAACTAATAAGTGAGGTCTCTATGACAGTAAATGAAGATACAGTTCGTTATCCCCAAAGCATTAAGCTTTTCCAATTTTGTAAGGAAGCTCTTAATGTAAAACACGGCTATGAGGTTAAGATCATTGACCAACATGTGGGAGCCCTTCTTGGATTTGACCCTGCTGATTGTAGTCATTGGAAAAAAGGCAAAAAAAACGTCAAATCTATCCATGCTATTCAATCTATTGCAGATTATTTAGGAACAGATGCTTCTATTATCTCCAATATTCTTTCTCAAAAGATGGATGTTGAAGAATCTCTTCAAGAATATATTGGATACGGGGATTTTTCTCTTTCTCGTAAAGCCATCGAAGACCTCAAAAGAGAGTATTATACTAATACAAACAAGTTTCAGGTTTCTTCTTTCGAAGAGCTTATTGCTATTGAATACGGTGAAATTCTTAAGTTAACTGAGTCTCTTCTTAAAAAAGCTCAAATATCCACATTTCCTGTAATGTTACCTGAGGTTTT
Organism: Silvanigrellaceae bacterium; assembly: GCA_947457515.1. Taxonomy (GTDB): domain Bacteria; phylum Bdellovibrionota_B; class Oligoflexia; order Silvanigrellales; family CANGWC01; genus CANGWC01. The sequence goes on along the minus strand of CANGWC010000065.1, from coordinate 1,732 downwards.
CTCTCAAGTCTCTAACGTTACACTTCATATGGGCAAATCTTCAAATCAAAAAACTGTACATGGCACAGCAACAGATATCTATTGTAAGTCTACAGAGTTTAAGCCTTATACAAGACTTCTTGTAGCTAAAGCATTAGGAAAAGCTCTTCTTCACCCTACATACCCTGCTGCTCTTGAGAAACTGGTTGATGTCAGATCTAATATCTTTGCTATCAATCTTCTTATGCCTTCTTATCTTGTTAAAAACTTTATAGAATCTTACAATTCTCCAGAGAACATTGTTGATGCATTATCCCAACAATTTTGGGTAAATCCTTCTTTAGTTAACGCTCGTTTACAAGACCTTCTTTCTCACTAAAATATTCCTATCTTATTTCTGATACAACGCATCATGACTTTACCGATAAGTTCATTATGCGTTTTTTCATTTTTGTGACTTTTATTTCAGTATTGGAAGCTTCAGCACCTCCTTCTTCCTTTCCCTCAAAGTTACATTCCCATCCTCTAACGATTTATCCCTCTTCCTTAGTTCTTAAAAAACGACTACTGGGAACAGACAATGAGTCTGGAGAAAAAATCACTTTTATTAAGAAGAAAAACAAAAAAAAAGTTATTCTCGAGAAGAAAGATCTCTCCTGGGTAGATCTGAAACAAATCAGAGCATTACTGCCCCACAAGACGGTGGAACCTTATCTCTTAAAGTCTGAATGGCAATCTTTATGGAAAACCAAGCCTAATGAGATGAAAAACTTCTTCTCGACTTACCTTAACACCCAAGATAAATCCCCGGATGATCTGATTCTATCTTCATTACAAGATCCTAGAGAATCTAAGATGCTTTGGAGATCTCTTCTCCCTTCAAATTCAGCAAAGAATCTTCATCATTACTCTTTTTATCAAGGTCGAAACTGTTTCCTTACTGCTCTATCTTTTTTTGACCCAGATATTAATCAAATGCCTTATATTAACGTGACAATTAAACCCAAACATTATCCTGTTATGATCAATCATGACGAGTTTTCTCAAGCGTTATGGCTAGGTTACGATCCTCTTTCCGATGAAGAAGTTTTAGAAGGTTTAAAGTTTGGAGATATGATCGTTCTTTATAATGCTGATCTGTGGCCAGATTACACATCTCTTCTTCATGCCATGATTCATGTGGGAGGAAACTTCTATTTTCATAAAATGAGTAAATCCGCATCTTCTCCTATAGAGTTTACGACTTGGGAGTCGACTGAAGCCATTTGGAAAAAGAATGTTTCTCATTTAGGTCACAAAATCTTTAGACGAAAACTCAAAAAATTTGATAAAAATAAAGATATAAATTTTGAAATGGAAAAGAGTCTTTGGCAAAATTTCGAAAACTCAATATCCTTGAATTAGTTAATATTATTCATATTTTAAGATATTGTTTTTGATTGTACGCTAATTGCGAGCGTGATTTATCCATGCTAAGTCAGATAAATGAAAAAAATATTATTGCTTAGCTTACTTTATATAAATTGTTCTTTGTTTGCCGCAAGCGATTATCTCGTAAAGGACCTCGAAGGCCAAAGATACCTCCCTTTATTGAAAGGTTTTTCGTAACTGCTCGACCCCCCTGCAAAAAATTTAATATTCAACAATATCAATATTTTACAAAAAAAGAAGTCTCCTTTAGAGGCCTTTCTTAAAGTAACAAAAAAAACATGCGAATTTTTAGTTATCCTTATTTTAGAAGGCTATGGAAATT
>CANGWC010000064.1 GCA_947457515.1 Silvanigrellaceae bacterium | reverse complement strand
TTTTTTTTAATTGATTATTTTTATAAAAAATTAAATTACTATTCTTTGATTTTCCTAAAAACCATTATACTTTGCTCATATTTTAAAAAAACATACAGCTAGTTTAGTTTCATTATTTTGTGTGCAAATACATTAGCTAACGACTATATTTTAAGTATCTTTAAAAATAATATGAGGTTATGAAATTTTAAAACTTATTTAACTTTTGCATAAGGAACATGATCGGGACCGACATATTCTGCAGCAGGTCTATAGATTCGATTATCTTCCCACATTTCAATGACATGGGAACTCCAGCCCACAACTCTGGCTAGAGCAAAGAGAGGAGTGAAATCGATCTTTTCAATTCCAATATTTCGATAGAAAGAACCGGACCAGAAATCAACATTAGGCCAGATATAATCTTTTTCTTTTTTGCTGAGTTCTTCGATCATGGTGTCATGAACTTTTTTGAGGATATCAAAGGTTACATCCTGAGTTTTAGAGTCTTTAGCGAGAGTGTCTAAGATCTCTTTTAAGATTTTAGCTCTAGGATCGAGAGTTCTATAAACTCTGTGTCCAAATCCCATGACTTTACCTTTTTTCTGAAGAGTTTCTAAGATCCAAGCAGAAGCTTTATCCGGAGATTTAATGGCATCGGCCATATCAAGAACTCTCTCATTGGCACCACCGTGTAATGGACCACTGAGGGCTCCAATAGCACCGGAGATGGCTGATGTCAGATGAGCTTCTGTGGAAGCGATCACCCGGGCAGCGAATGTGGATGCATTAAAGTCATGATCCATGTGTAAAATCATAGCAACATCAAAGAAATGAGCGATCTTGGTATCAGGATCTTTTCCTTGAAGAAGATAAAGAAAATGAGATGTGTGAGAAAGAGAATCTTTCACAGGAAGAAGGGGAAGACCTCTTCTTCTTCGAGAGACTTGAGCTATAAGAGTGGCTAATTGGCTGATAAGGAAAGCGGATGTTTCAATATGAGCTTCTTTATCTTTCAATTGAGCAGGTTTCTCTTTATGGATAAGAACAGCAAGCAATGCTTGGAGTGCGACCATGGGATGCATATCAGTAGGAAGACTGAGAAGAGCTTTCTCGACATCAGAATCCAGTTTTCTGTATTTTTTAAGTTTATCTGTCCAAGAGGAAAGTTCTGAAGGATTAGGCAGTTTGCCTTTAAGAAGAAAATAAGAAACTTCTTCAAAAGAAGATTGATTGGCTAATTCATCAATAGAAATACCTCTATAGATAAGTCTGCCATCTTCACCTTGAACTTGACTGATTTGAGTTGTATCCGCGACAACTCCGGCTAAACCTTTAGAAAATGTCATAATTAAACTCCTTTAAAGTAAGTGGTGCTGTTTTCGTACAGTTCTGAATACGCTTTGGGGCGATGTTCGTGTAATAAGAATTCTCGGAAATCTTTTAAACATTCTTGATATAAAATTTCGTCTATATAACCTCTGAAATACTGTAAATTGAGGAAAAGTCCATAAGTAATCAATACATCCACGGCACAATAATCTTCTATTTTTTGGATATTTTTTTCTTGGAAGAATTCGGTTTGAACTTCAGCACCGTTCATTCCTTCCATTTTACCACTGAGACCAATGGCTTTAGCCCAAGCATTTAAAGAGATCTTATTGCTAGGACAAAGATACTTAAAAAGATCAAAAGTTTTATCTATGGCAAAAGGAGATCTGTAACTTTGATACCCGGTATCTTTCACATAAGCTTCAATAGGACAAGGAATTTTATGTTTGATACTTCTATGTTCTAAAACAGGAAGATCGAATTGGTGGATATTATATCCACAGAAAGTCACTGGAGTAGGGTAGTTAGGTCTTCTTTGATATCCTCCGGATACAGCGTTTTTATCATACCAAACTTTATTATAATCTTGGTACTTTAAAGAGAAATTCCAGAATTGAGAAATGAGTTCTTTTTCTTCGAGAAGAGATTGTTCATAAGTATCTTGGGGTTTTAAGCTTTTTTTAAAGCCATCATAAATCGTATAGTTTTGAGGATCTATAAATAAAGCTCCAATACTCACAACGTGATGATAAAGACTTGGGAAAAATGTAATATTATGAGTTTCTTGAATTTTGGTAATGATTCCAAGATCAGTCCAATCTTTGGCTTCATGGCCATAAACCTTAGCAATTAAAGGGATATCAGGAACAGTTTCTATATCAAAAATGAGAATAGGTGCTGGAGGAAAGGAAGAATTCATAAATGTACCACAGGGAAATATTTGTTATTGATAACAAAAAAAGAATCTAAAGAACTGAAAGCTCTTTTGCAACAGAAACAGCTAAAGGAATTCCAAATCCTGAGCTGATCTTCTTGGGATAACCGATAGCTTGGGAGTTATTGGAAACACCGGCTATATCAATATGTACAAAAGGTTTGCCATGTACAAATTCTTTTAGAAACATGGCACCGATCATACTTCCAGCAGATCCAGATGTTGTTCCCACATTATTCACATCAGCTAATGTTCCTTGAGTGTCATCCCCCACTTCTTCCCATGAAGGCATAAGCCACACTCGTTCTCCGGCTTTTTGTGCAGCATTCACGACAAGATCTCCAAAATCGGAATCTGTTGGGGCGAATACACCGGCACCAATATGTCCTAAGGCTGAAACCATAGCTCCTGTTAAAGTGGAGAATTCTAAAATGTAATCTGCTTTTAGTTTTTGAGCTGAATAAGATAAAGCATCAGATAAGATCACTCTGCCTTCAGCATCTGTATTTTTAATTTCAATGCTTTTGCCTGAATGACCTACGATAATATCATCCACCCTGTAAGCAGTCGCATCCACCATATTTTCACATAAAGGCGCAACAGCATAAACTCGTATAGGTAATTTTAACTGAGCAATCACCTTTAAAGCATTTAAAACAACCGCTGCTCCACTCATATCGTATTTCATATTGAGCATAGAACCAGCTGGTTTTAAAGAGTAACCACCGGTATCCATTGTGATGCCTTTACCCACAAGAACGAGGGTTTTTTTGTAGGTTTTAGGGGTGTAATCGAGAACAAGCATTTCTGGAGGAAACTGACTCCCCCCTCCCACTGCGAGAATCGCATTACAATTTTCTTTTTTAAGATCCTGAGCGTTAAGTGTATAAGATTTAATGCTTTTTTCGCTTTTGATTGTATTTAAAACGGTTTGTCTAATGGATTCGGGGTACATGACATTAGGAGGAGAATCCTGAAGATAACGGCAAGTATTCATTGCTGAAGTCAGAGATAGAGTTGATTCTAAAGAATGGGCACAATTAAATAGATTCAGTTGAAATATTTTGGCTTTTTTGTCTTGTTCTTTCAATTTAAATGAAGGGTATTGATAAATGCCTAAGCCAAATCCTGTGATGACAGATGAGAAATCTAACTCAGTGGAACAAATCGATTGATCTAGAATGATTCCTACGCTTTGAGATTTCTCTAAAGAGATCAATCCAGATTGGATCCCAATCTCACGTAATCGACTGATAGGAAGATCTTTTTTCGAGCCGTATCCTAAAAGGACGACTTTTGTTTTTTCATGATAAGACGACTTTGTTTTAAGCCAAGATCCTTTAAAATCAGATGCTTTAATAAGTTCTTCTATAAATTTTTTTAAAGAAGTATTTATTTTGCCTAAAGAATTTAAACTTTTTTTCTGGTTTTCTTCAGATTCTGGGAGTACTACTATAAGAGTATCTATAGGTTCATCTGTCCATTGGGGATGGCTCGATAACGTAAATTGATTAAGTTTTTGTTCTGACACCGTAATTTCTCCCATTTACAAGAACCTATAATGTATACTATGTTTTTTACTTAGGTAAGTGTTCAAAGGAGGACTATGACATCACCCACCCAACAAACCCGCCAACGTCGCAAAATGAAAAAAGCTAAAAGAGGTGCTCCCAGAAAGAAATCAATTCTTAAGAATGGAACAACTCCCCCATCCCTGACACTGATTGTGTCCGGGGATAACTCTTAATATGCGTCCACAATCACAGAATAAGGTTCCCGAAGGTCCTAGGGTTAATCAAAGAATCCGAGTGCCTGAGGTCCGTCTTATTGATTATGACGGGGAACAATTAGGAGTTGTTAGCATACAAACAGCTTTGGCTAGAGCTGAAGAACGAGGTCTAGATCTTGTAGAACTTTCTCCTAACGCTAAACCTCCTGTATGTAAATTAGTGGATTACGGTAAGTTTAAATATCAACAAAATAAGAAGGCTCAAGAAGTTAAGAAAAAACAGGTTTCTGTAGAAGTTAAAGAAGTTTCTTTAACTCCTAATACTTCAACTAATGACCTTCAAACAAAGCAAAATCATATTAAAAAGTGGTTAGATCAAAAAAACCGGATCAAAGTCTCTGTCAAATTCAGAGGCCGTGAAATGGCGCATATCGATCTGGGCCGCAAAATCATGCAAGTGCTATATGATGGAATTGCTCATTGTGCTTCTATGGAAGGCGAACCTAAAATGGAAGGAAGAAGACTCATAGCTATGTTTATTCCTAAGTTAGAAACCAAAATCAAGAAAGCCACAGAATAATTACATTATTCTAGTGAGTATCTCAGATTTTTATTGTTTAATTTCAAGAAGGTTACCTAAATTATGAGTGCTCTTTTATGAGTGCTCTTAATAGATTTTAATTGAGAGATAGTCATGGGGCAGGGTAACCCATCGCCAGTAGCTGAAATGATTTTTTGTGCTAGTACAGCATAGGTTTCATTGGTAGCTTGGGCATAACCAGTTCTATCAATCAGCTCTAATGTAGGATTAGGTTTTTTTGCTTTAGATTCCTTATAAAGATTAAGGGATTTAGAAGCTCCTACAGTAAAACCCAAAGCCATAATTCCCATTCCAAGATTATTAACGTCAGTTCGGGATAAGAGTTTTTTAGCGAGTTTCTTTTAAGACATTGATATATATGATAAAAGTAGTGGCACAAAGGAACTACTCAATATGCCACATAAAGAATTATTACCTCTTATTTTCTGTATAGTCGATGACTTTTGT
>CANGWC010000063.1 GCA_947457515.1 Silvanigrellaceae bacterium | reverse complement strand
TTAAAGTAACAAAAAAACATGCGAATTTTTAGTTATCCTTATTTTAGAAGGCTATGGAAATTTTTATAAAATATTTTTAAATATATCGAATAAAATTTCATATTTAATATCAATAACTTATAAAGGATTTAGAGGGGTCGAGCAGTTACAGAATATGTGCCACCGAGAAGCTATACAACACCTTACACAGATTGTTATCCAGCTATGCAGTTATGGCATATTAGGCATCCAGAAAATCATGACAGTGTTTGTTTCTATCAGCGAAAATTGGCAAAAGATGCTCATATTGATTTTAAGTTTACTAATCTATTGGATATGACTTCTCAATCAGTTCCACTTTCAGCAAAAGCAACAGATCTGAGTCAGTATTATCGTTCTTTTGAAGAATTAGACCGTAATTTCGTAGAAAATACCCAGAGAAAAGAAAATCAGATCATTGTAAATGCACAAAATACCTATCGAAATGCTGATAAAAACTCTCATTTTTCATCAAAAATGTTAACGGTGAGTAGTCTCGTCCTAGGAGCAAGTTTTATAAGTATCTTTATTTTTGGAAATGGTAAATATCCTAATGATGATAGTGAAATCAAAGTACCCTTTATAATCATATCTGCTATCAGTATGTTGCCAACTCTTATTAGTCTTGCAAGCTTAGGAATAAGTAGTGCTTCAAAGAGTCTAGCAACGGATGAAATCAAAACCGCAAATCTCCATCTGAAAAACTTAGAAAATTCTAAAGATGAAAACAAAAATAGATTTGAAAATGAAATTAATCATCCTAAAGAAACTCAAGATAAACTCAATTTAGATGATTCATTTATGAAAGTCTTATTACAGAAAGCACAATCAGGAAGTGGAAAAGATTGTCCTGATGTACAAAGAGCTCAAGAGCTTTTTAGGGAACAAAATCACTCTTAAAAACTTAATTTTTTAAGTAACTTCGAACAAGTTTATCTAATATTTTAATCTGGTGATCAAATTCAATTTCAACTTTATCATCCACTTTAAGAAGCTTAAGATTCGTATGCTCTAAAGTATGAGGAATGACCATAATTTCTATTGAAACTGAGTCTGTTACTAAAATCTCAGCAATGGTTAAGCTCACACCTTTGATAGCAATAGAACCTTTATGAATAATCAGTTTTTCATAATCTTTGGAGAAATTGATAGTTAAGATCCAATACTCAGCTAAGACATCTATTTGAGTGACTTTACCCAGTATATCTACATGCCCAGAAATCAAATGCCCACCGACTTTGGATCCATAGGAAAGAGATCTTTCAATGTTGATCAGATCGTTTTTTTGAAGAGCATTAAAACTAGTGACTTCTAATGTTTTAGGTCCGACATCAAAGCTCATCTGAGTCTCAGAATAACTTGTTAAAGTCAGACAGACTCCATTACAAGCAATACTTTCTCCCATTTCTAATGGGTAAGAATCAGGTCTTTGAAGTGTGAGTTTAAGACTATTATCTAAATGTAGCAGTTCGATAATAGGTACTGTATGAGTGATGATCCCGGTAAACATTTAAGTGTCACTTTTAATGTTTTTAAGTTCCGTAAAGAAATCATCTACATTTTCAAATGCTCTGTAGACAGAAGCAAATCTGACATAAGCGACTGTATCAAGATGGTAAAGTACATTTAAGACAAGTTCGCCCATACGTGAAGTGGTGATCACTCCACCTTCTGAAGTCATGGCTGTTTTTTCCATCCAGTCTACGATGCCTTCCAGTTCCTTTACACTGACATTTCTTTTACGACAGGCTATAAGCATACTTCTGAGAAGTTTATCCCGGCTAAAAGGTTCTCTGGTTCCATCTTTTTTCTCAACATAAGGAATGGTTTCATCTGCTTTTTCAAATGTTGTAAATCGGTAATTACAGTTAGGACATTCTCGACGACGGCGCATGATCTTGCCATCTTTACTTTCTCGACTTTCTAAAACTTTTGTAGATTCGTGACTACACTGGGGACATTTCATGAAAGTATCCAAACTCTCTTAAAGTTTTTGAATGTGGGTATAAAGGATATTTTCGAATAAAGTATTCAATAATTTCCTGAGATTTAAATGTTTCACCTATAAGAGCAAAATGAATAGCTTCTGCTAGTTGAGGCATATCACCGGGTACAAATCCTCGGCTTGTGATAGCAGGAGTTCCCATACGGATCCCACTGGTAATTTGAGGAGAACGAGGGTCTCCAGGAAGTGTGTTTTTGTTTACGATGATACCAACTTTAGCGAGAATATCTTCAGAGTCTTTTCCTGTTAATGTTTGATTTCTCAGATCCACTATAAAAAGATGATTATCAGTGCCACCGGAAACAATAGAGTAACCTAATCCAATCAAAGCTTGGGCAAGATGACTACTATTAACAACAACATTTTGGCAATATGATTTAAATTCAGGTTGTAAGGCTTCTTCAAAAGCCACAGCTTTTGCTGCAATGGTATGCATATGAGGGCCACCCTGAACTCCAGGGAACACGGCTTTATCTATGGCTTTTGCATATTCTTCTTTACAAAGAATGATAGCACCTCTAGGCCCTCTGAGAGTCTTATGTGTTGTTGTTGTGATAAAATCAGCATAGGGAACAGGACTGGGATGAAATCCTGTGGCGATTAAACCTGAGATGTGCGCAACATCAGCAAGAAGTTTCGCTCCTACTTTTTGTGCGATACTTGCAAAAGCTTTAAAATCAATAATACGAGAATAAGCTGATGCTCCACAGATAATGAGCTTAGGTTTAACTTTTAAAGCGATCTCTTCAACTTGGTTATAGTCTATCAGACCTGTATTAATATCTACTTGATAGGCATAGGGTTTAAAATAAATACCGGAAAGATTAACTTTAAGACCATGACTGAGATGTCCTCCATGATACAAGCCCATACCTAAGATAGGATCTCCAGGTTGTAAACAAGCTAAGAATACAGCTTCGTTTGCTTGAACACCGCTATGTGGTTGAACATTAACATGATCAGCACCAAAAAGTTTCTTGGCTCTGAGAATGGCTAAATTTTCCACTTCATCCACAAACTGACAACCACCGTAATAACGTTTACCGGGATAACCTTCAGCGTATTTATTCGTGAAAACACTAGACAAAACAGATATCACTTCTGGAGAAGGTGTATTCTCTGAAGGGATCAACATGATTTCGTTTTGTTGTCTGTAAGATTCTCTTGTAATGAGATTATGTATTTGAGGATCTGTATCTTTAAGCATGTATTCCAAGTTCTATAGTACGAATTTTATCAATTCTATTTTGATGACGACCTTTTTCAAAGGGAGTATTCAGCCATATTTTAACGAATTCTATAGCTCTTTCCCAGTGAGTCACCCGGGCACCTAAACAGATCACATTACTGTCATTATGAGATCTGCTCATTTTGGCAGTATATTCGTCTCCCACAACAACAGCCTGCACCTTAGGGAATTTATTAGCAACAATAGCCATACCAATTCCAGTGCCACAGATTAAAATACCTCTTTCAATACGATGAGAAGAGATATCTTTAGCTAAGACCTTAGAATAATCAGGGTAATCTGAGACTTCATAATCACCCTTCATTCCATAATCTATAACTTTAGCTGAAGGAATAAATTCTTTTAGGAATTCAAGAATTTTAGATTTGAGTTCAAGACCGGCATGATCTGAAGCTATACCTAAATTCATGATTCATAACTTTGCTGAAATATGAGTGATCGCATCACCCACAGTTTTAAGTTTTTCTGAGTCTTCATCAGAAATATTCACACTGAATTCTTCTTCAATTTCCATGAGAAGTTCAACAATATCTAAAGAGTCAGCTCCTAGATCTTCACTAAAACGTGAAGAAACAGAGATGTTTTCAGCAGGTATACTGAGTTTTTCTGAGATAATCTTAATAACTTTAGATTCTACGTCGGCAGAAACCATGGATGCTCCTTTAATAATAAGCTAATTCCCCAAAGGGATATAACGTTTCAGATTTTTGAGATTACCGGAAAACATTAATGACTGCTACTTATGTGAATAGAAAATTGAAATTCAGCATATTCTAAGAGCTAAATATAACAAAGAATACGAATAACGCTTCTTATTTGAGTAATGGCTTTTTCTAAGTAGCAAATAACAGGTTATTATTACGATGTTTTACATCTCTGTATTCTCATACTCATAATGCATATTTTTTTTATTTTTAAAAATAATTATTGAGTATATATATTTTTTCAGCTATATCATTTTAATCTTAAGGGATTGTAAAAATGAATCTGTTACGTTCTTATGTTTTTTTAGCATCAATTTTTTTATTTTCAAACATTTTAGAATGTTATGGTGCTTCTTTTCTAGAACCTATCGAAAGACTTGGGTTGAATCTTACTTTTCCAAACCACTTCGGTGATTTAGAAGTTTTAAAAGCCGCAGACTCAATTAAAAAAATGGAAAACAATGTTTTTGTGTATATGTATAATAGGCCACTCACTGAGGTTTTACTAGAAATACAACAAAAATATGGTAAAATAGAAATAGATTGCACTTTATTTGTTCAAATTTATCAACGCATTTTAGAAGATTCTCAAACCCCTTTTTTGCTCAAGGGGTTTATTACACCTCAACTTATAGGTATGTTATTTTCTAGAAAAATTGCCTATATGTCTCATGGCAACCAAGTATTTGATTTAATTGGTAAATTACATCTAAATAATAAAGGTCAATGGCTCATTAATGTAGATGATGATTTATGGGTTGGCATGGGTTCTGAATCTCCATTTCAGGGAACTCTAATCACTTGGGCTAAGAGATTAAAAACTGGACTATATAATGAACTAATGAGTCTTTCCAAAGGTACTCATCCTGCTTTTATAAATGATCTGATAGAGAATTACTTACCTCCCTTGCAGATATGCTACTTCGTAACTTTAAAAAATCAAATTCTTTTAATGGAATGAATATTTATACAGCACGTGGAGAAGTCATAGCAGTTCAAGAGGAAGACTAAATTAAGGCTAAGCTTTTTATAAAATCCTGTTATAACCGACATTCCGCACCCAAAATCAATAATTTTTATTTAAAATAAAATAATTATATCTAATATTCTTATAATTACAGCTATCATTAATTTTTAAGGCACATATTTATATTTCTCAAAAGACTTTATAGAAGTTGAGGACAAGATTCAG
>CANGWC010000062.1 GCA_947457515.1 Silvanigrellaceae bacterium | reverse complement strand
TTAAAAGAATTACTGTTGAAACTAATAATTCTATTGAATACGTATGGTTAGGTCTAACTGAGATCAGACTTAAAATACTTTCTTTCTTTGGAAAAGGAGTCCAATCTTTGTATTCTATAAATACCGGATAGACCCTGCTCAATGTCGGGGATAAGTCTAATAAATTCGTAATTTTTGTTACTTTATTAGAGACTACAGGACTCATTTAGAAATTTTTCAATATATTGATATTAAAGATATTTTTTCCTGCCTACCCTGGTCGAGTAATTACAGTTTATTCTAAGTTTTTAATCTTTATGATGAATCTCGATATCAAAGTCTTCAGAAGAAATCTTTCCTTGTAATTTGAGTTCCAATGCAGCTTGAGCTGCTGCTAATGTCGCGTCTTTCTTATTTCCACCTGTACCTTGAGCAATGTATTTATCTCCTAAAAAGACTTTGGCTATAAAGTAAAGATGATTATCTTTTTTAATTTCAACCACTTCATAGTGAGGAGGAGTAAACGCAAAACTTTGTACCCATTGTTGAAAGGCAGATTTGGGATCTTCTAAAGAGAGGAGAGGTTGATGGATTTGAGAATCAAAAAGCTTACGAACCCATTGATAAGCTTTATCTCTTCCTCCATCTATCCAAAGGGCTGCTATAGTTGCTTCGAAGACATCAGCTATGGCTTTAGAGTGATCGGGAAGTGCTCCTTTAGCAGAGACTACAAGATGATTTAAGCCTATGTCACATCCTACCTGTGTAAGAGATTTTGTCCCTACAATTTGAGCTCTTAATCGTGAGAGTTGTCCTTCTTCCCAAGTTGGATATTGGTTCATACAAGATTCAGTGATGATGAGGTTAAGGTAACAATCTCCTAAAAACTCTAGTCTTTCATTGGAGATCTCTGGTCCATAACGACAAGATCGATGAATTAAGGCAAGAGCTGGAATATAGAAGTTCTTGTAATGATGTCCTTGGATTCTTTCAAGTTCTTTGACTTTGGCAGAGATCTGAGGATGCCGTTCACGGATCTTTTCAAAACCTGAAGGGATCATAAAATTAGACAGAAGATTCAATAAATCCTCCTCCTAGAATTTGGGTATCTTTATAGAAAACAGCAACTTGACCGGGAGTAACGGTTTTTTGTGGTTTTTCAAAACGCACAAAAGGCTTATTTTCTCTTTCTTCAATTATAGCAGGAGATGATTGAGATCGGTATCTGATCTTAACATCTAACTGCTCTCCTACTTTTGGTGTACCTAACCAATGTAGTCCTTCTATGAAAAAACCTGTTTTCCAGAGGTATTTTTCTTCACCTACCGTAACGTCTCCAGTATTAGCATTAATATCGATGACATAAAGTGGCTCTGGATAAGATATCTTTAAGCCTTTTCTTTGACCTACTGTAAATTGATGGATCCCGGTATGTTCAGCTAAGACTTGGCCATTGGGTAACACAATTTTACCTGGAGTGAGTTTTTGAGAGCCTTGTTTCTCTACAAAATCAGCATAATTATTCTGAGGAACAAAACAGATTTCCATACTTTCTTTTTTATTTGCATTAGGGAGATTAGCCTCTTTTGCAATTTTTCTGACTTCTTCTTTAGTGAGATGACCTACGGGAAATAAAATTTGAGAAAGTAACTCTTGTTCAAGATGATACAAAAAGTAACTCTGATCTTTTAAAGGATCTGTTCCTTTAAGAAGTTGATATCCTTCTGCTGATTTCTCAATACGAGCATAATGACCTGTAGCAATATAATCACAATTGAGTCTTTTCGCTCTTTGAAAAAGCAGATCAAATTTAAGGAAAGTATTACAGGCAACACAAGGATTAGGAGTTTTCCCGGCTAAGTAAGAATCTACAAAAGGATCAACAACATTTTCTTTAAATTCTTTTTGATAATCCATGACATAGAAAGGAATATCTATCATTTCAGCAGCAAGCCGAGCATCCGTTCTATCTTCTTCACTGCAACAGGTATCAAATTCTTGAGACTGAGAGTTCTTTTGATTTTGGCTATAATCCCAAAGATGCAAACTCACTCCTACAACATCGTAACCTTGTTTTTTAAGAAGATAGGCTGAAACACTGCTATCTACTCCACCGGACATTGCAACCAGTACTCTTTGAGAAGATTTATTCATATATGCCAATCACTTTCATCAAATGGATTTGCATATTCAGAAAACCCACTTGCTGCTAAAAGTTTATTTGCTTCCATTTCTAAAAGCACATTTCTTTCCCAACCTCTGATAAATAAAGAAAGATCTGAAGATTTATGATGTGCCCAATCAATAGTTAAAAGAGTATCTCTGTCATCTTCAAAGTATTCTTTCCAGTAAGTATTTAAATACTCAAAAATCTTAATAGCGACATCAGTAGGTTGCATTTTAAGCATTGCATAATCAGGACAAATACATTGAACCGGATATTGAATAGATCCATCTTCTTTACATAAATTCATACAAACTTGAACTTGAAAATTATCTGTTTCTGCTTTCAGTATAAAATGCTCATCCTCAAGATATTCATCGAAAACTTCATTGAATTTCTGACAAATGATTTGAAGTTGTGCAGCATCCCAAAGAGGTTGCATACCCTGTGTTTTGTATTTAATTTTTTCCAGACTCATGGGGTCCTCCAACCAACTCTCCTAAGAGATTTTTAAGTTTCTTTCTCACATCTTCAATTTCCCAAATACTCTCAAAAGGCTTCCGACTGGAGTAGAAAGGTAAAGGAGAATAAAGTCCTGTAAACATTTTTTCATCCTCTGATGAAATTTTATCTATCAGCTTAAGTTTGTTTTTAAAATAAGTTCTTACTTTTTTAAACTGATATTTTTTGATCCAAACATAAACTGAGTTTTCTTTGTCTTCACCTGTATCTTTAACAATATCCATTTGAAGCTGTCTTAAAGCATTCCATCCTAAATGAAAAAAACCTTCTAATCCCATTTTTTCAAAAGCATTTACAATAGATTCTTTTGATTCATAATGATGAGTTTCTTTAACAAGAGCTTGAGTTTCTTTTTGGAAAGTTTCTTTAATCCAAATTTCATACCCTAGGTGTATATAAGATTTTGTTGCATTAACACAAAGAGATAAAAGAGCTGAATCCCATTTTTTACCATTGTAAACTAAAGAAAATAAAACATGAGATAATCGAATTAAGTGAGACTTAATACCATAGTCCCACTGAGGAGAGAAGGAATTCCAGACGTCTTCCCAAGGAAACCTATCTTCTTTTTCAATCTGTTGAGAATTAGGTAAGAAAAGAAGTACTTTTGTATATTCCTGAATAATAGGTAACTGAGCTGTATCTTTAGGAGCCACTGTATGTTCATAAAAGGCTTGATCTCTTTTGAGAGATTGCTCCATCCATGCCAGAATTTCTTCTTTTCTTCGTATTCTTAAGATCTGCTTTGCTTCTCCTGGAGTGACAAAGCCTTCATCCATCATACGAGAATTTCTCCACTGTAAAGCCATATCCTGAACTTCGTTCATAACAGACATAGCTCCATAAGCTAAAAGAGACCCTGCATAATTAATGTCTGTGTAATAAAGACTTTTTAAGAAGTCCCACCAAATATCACTGTGACTTTCATCTTTAACTTTAATGAAAAATCTTCCATCCAGTGTTTTAAAGTAATCAGAATTGTCTTCTAAATTTTTAAATTCTTCAGAAATTCCAACAGGAATAATATGGAATGCTTCATTAAGGATAAGTATTCTCAATTCTTCGTCTAATTCTTCTAGTCTTTTCATAGGAATATGATGATCTTGCTGTAACCAAAGAGCTACCCATTCAGCCACTCGAGAGATTTTAAGCCTCTCCTCGCCTAATGAAAAATCAGACTCCCAGACATCTAGATCCCATAAAGATTGCAGCTGTGGCCCTCTAAGCGATCGGATCCATTCATGGCTTTGTTCCCAACCTTCTTCCACAAGAAGATGGTAAAGTATAAATGGAGGAACTGTGGTTAATACTTTTTTAAGATTGGGGAGCTCTAAAAGTGTCTCTAAAAGAATTGAGAAAAGATGGGATGGAATCCCTTCTAAAGATGGTGTTTCTTTGAAACTTTCTTGGGTTAAACCATCTAAAAATGATTGTAAGCTGACATTGTCCATAAAGATTCTCCTTTATTTTACGACGATCTCTTTAAGATGAATTCCGGAAAAATCAAATTTTGGGGAACCAGGGGTACCTTCCCTATCGCCAAAACAGACATGTTGAAGTATGGCGGCAACACAAGCTGTATTGAAGTGATCAGTCCTTCTTCAGAACAAAAAGATTCATCCGTTATCATCGATGGAGGATCAGGTATAGTTGGTTATGGAGACCAGGCCTGGGAAAAAGGGATACGGAATTACCATATCATTTTTTCTCACACTCACTACGATCATATACTTGGATTTACTAAATTTTTACCTCTTTTTCAACAAAATTCTCATATTTCTATTTATGGACAAACAAAAAACGGCTTAACTATTAAAGATATTTTCGAAAAATTCTTCTCTTTTCCTTTTTTTCCGGTCACTTACAAAAATCTCTCTGCAAAACTCACTTTTCAGGAAATCAAACATGGTGAAAGCACTGTTATTAACGATATTGAATTCTCTTTTCAAAGCCTGAATCATCCCCAAAAAGCCTTAGGAATCAAAGGAATGTTTAAGAATAAAGATTCTTTTGTTTACGCAACGGATCATGAACATGGAACACCTCTAGATAACGAACTCAGTACCTTTTGTCAGAAAAGTAACTTACTCATTTATGATTCTTCTTTTTGCAACGAAAACTTTAAATTAGGTTGGGGCCATTCAACATCTTCTCAAGGAGCTCTACTTGCTAAAAAGAGTGATTGTAAATCATTG
Source organism: Silvanigrellaceae bacterium (assembly GCA_947457515.1). GTDB lineage: Bacteria > Bdellovibrionota_B > Oligoflexia > Silvanigrellales > CANGWC01 > CANGWC01. Next base: position 813 of record CANGWC010000062.1, on the reverse strand, counting down.
GGAATTTTTCATCATGAGCCTGATTCCTCAGATGAGATTCTTGAAAAAATACTATTGCCTCAAGCTCAAGATATCTTCCCTGATTCCTTTTTGTGTATGGAAGGAAGAACTTTCAATTTGAGCACCCTGCTCTACGATGACCTGCTGACAACTTAATTCCCCTTTTATCTTAGCGGTTTTACTTAAAAATATTTTATTTTCTGAGTAGATGTTACCTGAAACAGAACCACATATAATCACATCTTGCGCATAAATATTTCCTGTAACTTCTCCTCCATCTCCTACGATCAAAGTAGATTGTGAACGAATATTACCCACAAGACTCCCATCTACACGTCCTGAATGGTTCATAGATAAATTTCCTTGTAAGCTACTTTGAGAATCCAAGAAGGCTTTTACATATCCTATTGATTTCATTAAAATTATCCTAATTTATGTTGTTATGTTAAAATAATAAGAGCTGGTTTTTAAAATAAATTTTTTAATACTATTTTCATCATAACATGTTGCTGGTTTTTTGGAATATCGATCTATGCCCTAAAAAATGAGGTGGTTTTTGATCGAAATCGATCTGTTTTTAACTATCGTTTTTTATTTTCACGCTATTTTTTTTAAAACTCGTTCGTTTTTCATGAAATCCATCTGAATTGATCTGTTTTGGACTCAAATCACCTGTTTTTTATCCTAGCTGATCTCGTTACCACCCTTTTTTGGTTTCACTCACTGCAATTTGCTCCCTCTTTTCCTTCGCCTATTCTCCTCTTCGAAAATTACCGATTTTAGCTTCTAACCCCCAAAATCTCCTTTTTCGAT
>CANGWC010000061.1 GCA_947457515.1 Silvanigrellaceae bacterium | reverse complement strand
TATTATCCTGATTTTCAAGCTTTTAAGGACGCTATATCAGGATGTCTCCTTAACTGTCATATAAATTACAAAAAAGCACTTATGTCTTTATTGAATTTACGATTTCAGACATTCTCAAATGTTAAATCTTTCCCCTGAGAGAGTATAGTTTAATCTTTCGAAAGATTAATGACCTTTGGAATAAAATCTTTCAGTAAATCAAAATCACGAATTATTGTTGCCCAGTCTTCATTAATTGAATAATCCATTCGTTGTAATTCATTATTTGCTTTCTTTTCTGGGTTAACGAAGTAACCAATCCGTCTACAAATAGAAGCCATCATATTAAAACCACTACTTTCTATTTCATCAGTCGACATGAGTCCGATATTTACAGCAGCTATAGGAGTTATTATTTCGGAAAACCTCCTAACTTCATCATCCGATTGAGAGTAAACATTATAAATCCAATATTTAAATTCATAGTCACATAATTCATGAACATGTGAATAAATTGTATCTATAATACGATAAAGTTGGTTGATTTTTTCGGTATACCGACGGAGTGTTTCTAATTCAATACTTTCATCATCCTCTAAAGGCACTGCGCTTTTTTCTAATTGGATTTTAAATACACTCTCAATATAATGGTTTGTATCTCTAATAACTTCATTGAGTTGTGTTAAAAATTCAGATTGAATAAAATCAGGGTTATCCAATGATCCTTGACGTAAAGCTTCTCCAAAATCATACATTCTCCTAAAACGAACTCGTAGAGAATCCATAACGTCAAGCGTAAATCCCTGTAATCTAGCAGATTTTTCGTCAGTATTCAAAAAATCATGCGCTATAGCCATGGGGATAATAGTCAATACACATAAACATAATATCTGATCAAAAACATACACTATCTCTTCTAACACCTTAAATTTTAATAAGAAAATATTTTTAAATTATTATAAATCAAAAATCAATCATTTTTTGAAAAATAAACAGAATAGGGTCTATTTAAATCAAAATTTCCATTGATTTAATTCTGTAAATTAAATTATAAGCAAACATTATTAAAAATATTTATTTAATGTTTATAGCAAAAACAGGATCTTCATGAAGCAAATAGTTATTTATCTCATTCTTCTTATATCACTCAATTTTTGTGGGAGAGAAGATCTTAACAAAACCTTAGAACAGCCTAAAATTGTCATCTCTGAACAAATAGAATCTGATAGTACACTAAAAATCAGTGACTCAACTCCAATTGAATCCATTGAAACTCCCGAGCATAAATCTCAGCCTCATGATACAGATCTTAAAACAAAGATGATCATAGGCGGAGCTAGTTTAGCTGCCTTGGCTATCAGCTCTATGCTTATTTGGAAACACGCTATGTCTGACTCTCAAAAAAACTTCATCAGTTATATGGCTGAAAGCCTCAAAAAACCAGAAGCCCAATTTTTCAATTATTATCCTGATGCCCCAGAACTAAATGACATCCCAAAAGGTTCTGAGAAGTTAAATATCCCTTCAACACAAACAAGATCTATCCCAGCTCTTTATCATAAAGGTAACAACTCTAAACCTCTCATCGTGAGTTTCATAGGCAAAGGAAGTTCTACTCAAAGCGGTTTCATCATGAGAGAATGTGAATTTTTAAGTCAGGAAGATTGTTCTCTACTTTCCTTTGATTATCAACATATAGACTCTGTGAAAGATGTGATTCAAGATAGTGTAGATGTTTTGAAATATGCTTCTGAGAATTTAGGTCATACTGATATTATCATTTTAGCAGCAAGCATGGGTTCCATTTCTTCCATAAATGCCGTTTTAAAGTTACAAGAAAACCATTCCATTAAACCTATAGGCATTATTGTTTTAAACGGGGTTAATTCCCTTAAAGAAATAGCGGCACATTATTTAAAGAGTAACAAAGCATTATCTGTCTTAGCGAGAAATATCATTTCCGATAAGTATGCTGCATACAATACTTTTGAACGTTTGAGCCAGTTGGAAATTCCTATTTTAGCCTTTCAACATAAAAATGATGATATTGTCTTACATGACAAATCATTTGCACAGGCATTATCTGATACATCATTCAAAGTTTTATCTGAGATTCATTTTATTACTGAAGAATCTGGATATTTCTTTTTCGCCCATGGCGATTTGCTTTCACTGGAATCAGTAAAAGTAAAAATTAAAGATTTTATATCTCGTTTAAAAAAGTAACCTTTATTCATCACGGTTACTTAAAATAAAACACCCGTTATAAAAATTAAATCATATCATCTCAGGCTAACAGTCAATCACTGACTTCATTTGGAAATATCTATTCCAAAAATAGGGCTTTCAGTCCTTTAAAATTAAGTTATATAAACTTATGCTTCTATTGAAGCATCTTCTGATCTGTCTTCTTAAGACTCTGAGGTTTTGCAACAGGCACTATAGGAGTTACCTTACCTCTTATGGAGCTTGTATTCTTAAGAAATCTTTCTTCACCTAAAGCACTGACAAGTTCTTGCAGAGGAAGATTTTCAAGTTCTTTTTCTAACTTTTCTCTTCGAGATTTAGGAGATGGATGGGTCTGAGTGAGGAGTTTTAAATTATTTTTTCCATGTATCATCTGAAGTCTTTTCAAAAAATTTGTGAAAGAATGTGGATCATAGCCACTATCTATCGCTAATTTTTGGCCTATTCGATCGGCTTCCCATTCCAATTTATGGTCAAGTCCCTTATCAAATAAAATACCTAAGGACTTTCTCATACCTTCTGCGACTACAGCTGAAGTCATTGCTCCAGAACTCATTAAATAACGAGAAACAGAACTTGCTAATTTACTTTCTGTAACTTCTCGTTGTCTACTCGCTGTAACGCTATCTACAGGAAGTTCTTTTTCTTCCTGTTCCATTGCTTGGATCATGTGATTCCGAGTAATGTGTGAAATTTCGTGAGCTAAGACCATGCTTAACTCTGCTTCGTTATTCAAATTCTTAATTAATCCTTTCGTAATTAAGATATATCCTCCAGGACAAGCAAAAGCGTTAATCACGTCCGTATTCAGGACATCAAAAAAAAATGTTTGATTCCCCTCAACGGATGAAGCTAAATACTTCCCAACAGAGTTTATATATAAAACCATGTTTTCATCACGGACTTTTCCGTAATATCCTAATAATTTGCCCGCTAGATTTCGGCCAATCTCACGGTAAACTTCGTTTTTATCATCATTTTCACCTTCTTTGTTAATTTGTTTTTTTATCGTTACTGTTGGCTTCTGAGAGACACAAAACAGTAACTGTAAAAAAATAAGGTAAATCCACATACCTCCATTCTATGGAGATTAGGACTTAGACTCAACTTCTTGTTGAACACCTTTTTCGATTTTCTTTACATTAGAAGAAGGAACTTTTCGATCCTCCATCTGATACACATCATTGAGTGCGGGTTTAGCCGCCTCTACTTTATCCATTTTGCTGTTAGAATCTAAGCCACGGATACCCATGACAGAATTACCAGAACGAGCTCTTGCGGATACTGCCTCATTTTGAGGACGATTTTTGAGTGCATTTTGTACAGTCTGATCAGATTTAAGAGATTTCTCTACATCTAAAACAGACACGAAACCGTCTTTCCCAGATGCATCTTTCACACGCCAGAACATCCCTTGTCTTTCTTCTCCCACTAAAGTATCTCCTTTTTTCAATTCCTTGAGAGAAGCACTGTTTGTTTTAGCTTCTTTACGTAAAGCTGAAACTTCTTTTTTGACAACAAAAGTCTGTGCGTTAAGCACCAATGGGAAACCCGTAAGTAGCAATGCTACATGTCTCCAACCTCCCTTTTTCATAAAAACCTCTCTATATGGAAGAGATAATTCCCTTCAAAGTCTTTATCGTCAAAAATCCAACAAGACTTAAGATAAAATCTCTTCTTAAAAAAACTTTTTTCAAAATATTCTATTTTTTTTTAGTTTTATGGTATTCATATTTTTATGGGAAGACACGCCACTATTGCCTCTCGGCAAGCTTCAAGTGCTGCAAATCGCAGTAAACGTTTCACTAAAATATGTCATGAGATCACCACAGCTACCCGCTTAGCTGGTCCAGATCCTGTATCTAATTCAAGACTTCGTCTGGCATTAGATACAGCAAAACAGTTTAATATGCCTAAAGAAAATGTTCAAAGAGCTATTAAAAAAGGACAAGAAAGAGATTCTAATGACAATTATGAAGATCTTCTTTATGAAGGCTACGGACCTGGGGGAAGTGCCTATATTGTAGAAATTCTTTCAGACAATCGTAATCGCACACACCCAGAGATCAAATCTTTCTTTCAAAAAGCTGGAGGAAATCTTGGAGACAAAAACAGTGTTTCTTGGATGTTCCAACAAAAAGCTTTCTGTTTATTAGAGAATCAAAAAGCTTCAGAAGAAGCTTTCCTAAATATGCTCGATCTTCTTCAAGCAGATGATATGGAAGAAGATGAAGGTAAATATCTTTTTTATTTCCCTAAAGAGATCCTTGTTAACTTAAACACTCTGATCCAAGATACTGGTTTTACATTAATAGAATCATCTCTTTGTTATATCCCAGAGAATTCTATAGAGATTCCCTCAGAACACCTCGATAAAAACAATCAGCTCATCCAAAAACTCAAAGACCATCAAGACGTACAAGAAATTTTTTATAATTTTTAGACTCTCAGGCCTTTATCATTTTTAAATTATATCCTACATTCAATAACAAAATATCCATAACTTTTAATTTCAGTTGAGTCTCCATGCTAAAACTCCTCCTCACTCTATTTTCTATTTTTCCCCTATTGGCTAAAAGTTCTATAACTGTAGATATTATCAATATACACACTCTCCCTGAACTTGAGTCTCTACATCAACTCTTAAAAATTGGTTTTATAGAATATGCTCAAGAAAATGCTAATAGCATTAATATTGGTGAGTACGTCTCAGAATCCAATGAAATCTGCAATCTCATCATTAAACTTTTCAGAGCTATGTCTGATGAAGATAAAGAAGAAAAAAGGCTGCGTATTGAAAATCAAAAATATATCAAAAAGTTTACCGCTACCGATTTAAAAATCTACAATAAATTAATTTTGTTAATGATGTATTTAGATGCGATTGAATTAAAGATTGAATATATTGATAAAAAGATGAGTAGTAAAATTAAGAACCTGATAGAATACCTAGATCATCTTATATTACAATACGTACACGAGATAGATTACCCTATTAATTCTGATTTTTTTAGAAAAAAACCTACTCATCTCAAAATATTAGACTCTTTGAGATCTTTGGTACATAGAAGTGGTTTAAATCCTCAAGATTTAGAAGAAGTGACACTTTCTGAAGATGTGACTTTAACTGAGAAACCTACCCTCAAGTTAAAGAGTGAACCCAGAAACATTCAAAAAGTTCAAGCACCTCAACAAAAACGAGAAAGACATTCAAAGAAAAAAGCTCGTCGTTAACAAAGACTCATCATATTTCCAAAAGATTAGCATTTATTATGATCGAGTAGGAGGGCCCCGAAAGACCCGTCCCCTCACACCACCCGGCATACGGTTCCGTACCAAGGCGGTTGGTAATGAGTTGTCAAACTGTTTCATGCTCCATTCTAAACTTTTATATTTATAGTCTGTTCTTAAATTTTAGCTCCTAAAGATCTATAGTAGAAGCTTCTCACAAGGCTTTTACGTTTTGCCATACTTTGTAATCTAGATCTTGCTTTTGATTTTAATCCCCTAACGGTTGTTTCTTTATGACATTTT
>CANGWC010000060.1 GCA_947457515.1 Silvanigrellaceae bacterium | reverse complement strand
TTTATTATCCTGATTTTCAAGCTTTTAAGGACGCTATATCAGGATGTCTCCTTAACTGTCATATAAATTACAAAAAAGCACTTATGTCTTTATTGAATTTACGATTTCAGACATTCTCAAATGTTAAATCTTTCCCCTGAGAGAGTATAGCATTGATGGTGATAACTTTTTGGTATTATCGCCTCCAAGAAAATCTAAAGCATGACCTGCAATAAGTAGGTTGAAGGTTCTTTGGTTAAATTTAACAGTATCTCCAGGGACTTCTTTAATCCAGTTACTAAATGTTTTAAAGAGTTGATAATTATCGGCACGTATAAAAAAATGAAGAATATCTAGTTTTGTTTTTGATATTAAATCGCCATTAAGCAGTGTGGGTATAAGATATTTTTGAAGAATACGAAGAGTTATCTCTGAATGATATTCTCTTATTTGTACATCAGTTTTTATAAACTTAACCTTTCCTTTAGCTAATAAAGGCTGACTAGAAAAAAGACCTACAGCTATTATCAACCATTTTAAAAAATCTTTAATTTTGAATTTCATAGAAATCTCCTGAGATTTTCTAGCGTAAAATATATTAATATTCAATATATTTTAATTATTGAATATTTTGATAATGTCTCTATTCAATAGGAGATATTTGAATATCTAATAATGTGAATAAAATCTGAATAGAGTTTCTTAATATCTTGTAAGGTCAGATAATGATTTTTTGCTTTGATGACATCTAGGATGAGAGCAGAGAGCCCTCCAGAGAAGAATCCAGAAAATAGGACTTGATGAAAATAATTCATAAAATAGGAACGCTCTCTAGGAGTTAGAAGATTAGAGTAGAGAAATAAACATTCCCAAACATAGTCATAATGCTCTTTTTTATCGACTATATCTGTAGTTAAAATGACTTCATTAAGTGATGTGATCACTCTTTCCATGGAACTGGTATCAGTAAGAGTTTGAATTGAAGTCACAATATCTTCAATATGATAGACAGTAGGGTCTTCCGGGTGATTGGTAATTAATTTCATTGGAGGAAAGCTTAAAAGATTTAGGATAGATAAAGAGAAACCAGCGGTACTCTGAAAGGAAAGATATCCTTTTTCTATTTCTGAATTATTCATCATGATTGCAATGGGACTATGATGAAAATCCGTATGAATTAAGGGTGGATCCCAAATAATTTGAAGGTTTCTTTGAAAGTATTGATATAATTGGACATGTGATTGGAAAAGATCTGCTTTGAGGAATTCTACTATAATGGGGAAACTAGACTCAGATAATTTATATTCTAATATTTTAGGAACAAAATAGTTTTGGAGAAAGCTCAGGACTAAAGTGGAGTGAGTCTTATGGACCTGTAGGATCTCTGAAGGGGACCAAGAAGCTAAAACTTCTTTTGAAGAAATCGATAAAATGCTTAAGGGGTATATCAACTTAGGTAATAGAGATCTGATAAAGTTTTTGTAAATAGGCGGCATGAATGACCCATATTATTAAGCTAAATAATTTATCGGCTAATCATAACTGATCTCAAGTAGGGAAAATAGAGAGCTTTTCAGACACAGTTATAGGTGGTAATAATGAAGGGTGTCGCCGTAGCTCAGCTGTATAGAGCACTTCTTTCCTAAAGAAGGGGTCGTAGGTTAGAATCCTACCGGTGACGCCATTAGGTTGTAGTAATTTTAACTTCTTCAGTCTGAGCGATGGAAGAGATTTCCTCTGTCTGGAGAGTCACCTCTTTAGTTATAATTTCTTCTGGAGTAGGAACTTTTACAGCTTCTGTATTGGCGGGAACCTGTAAAGATATAGGTTCGTCATCTAAAAGATTTTGAGTGATTTCTCTTTGAACATTCCAAAGAGATCTTTGAGCTTGGAAACTCAGAGCTTTAAATTTTCGAACCCATTCTAAGCCTGTTTTAAGATGTTTAGGAAGATCTTTATCTCCATAAAGAACAAGAGCAATCAGAGCTACAAGAAGAATTTCTCCTAAGCCAAATCCGAACATTGAGCTCCTGCTTTTTCTAAGACTCCCATGATGAAAGTTTCAACTTCCTTAGTGAAAGGTTTATGGATGAAGGCTATTTTTCGAGATTTCTCTTTCATAAAAACTTCATTTTTATGAGGAGAGAGTTCAAATTCAAATATAATCGTACTGGTACTGCCTTTATTAATTGTAATATGCAGATCTGTGTTTTCCCATTTGAGATTTACAAAATCAGGAACATCAGAGTGATCTAAGGAATGATGAATGCTGTCTTTAGCTTTATTCAGGGATGAAACTGGAAAAATCCATTCTTTAGTAGCCATATTTTTGTAGAGCCTCCAGGTGCTGTCTAATCTCAACATCTTCCTTGAGAGAAGGGGGTTGAGTCAAACGGATCTCAGCAAAAAGATCTCCAGGATTATCGGATCCAAATCCTAAACCCTTGAGTCGGAGTTGAGTTCCCACTTGAGTTCCAGAGGCTACTTTTACTTTTTTATCGCCTTGAGGAGTGGGAACAGTGATTTCTCCTCCTAAACAAAGAGTTGTGAAAGGAACCAAAACAGAAACATGAATATGAGATCCTTTTCTTTTAAAGATAGGATGATCTGTAATATTAATAGTAAGATAGAGATCTCCTCTTCTTCCCTGAGGTCCTAAAGCACCTTGTTCTTTTAAGCGAAGTTTTTGCTGATTTTCGATTCCTGCAGGAATTTTAATGCGAACATTAATATGTTCTCCTGTTGTGAGAACGAGATGAACCTGTCTTTCTCCGCCTAAATAAGAATCCATAAATCCAATAGAAATAGAGTGTTCTACATCCGTTGTTCCATTTTCATAAGAATGATTTTGACGTCTATGTTTCCCACTTCGAGAGCCTTTCATCCCAAAGATAGTTTCTAAGTCCAAATCCGAAAAACCAATGTCTTGAAATATGGAATTAAAATCTACATTCTGAAAGTTATTAGGATTAAATCCAGGATTTTGAGGAGACGCATCTCCTATCATGTCATATTTTTTACGACTTTCAGGATCAGATAATATTCCATAAGCTTCGCTGATCTTTTTAAATTTCTCTTCAGCTAACTTATTTCCAGGATTTCTATCTGGATGAAATTCTTTAGCAAGTTTTCGGTAAGACTTCTTAATTTCTTCTTGTGTTGCTTGAGGATTAACCCCTAATGTTTCGTAATAACCCATTACCTAAATGTAAATCTTTATTTAGAGAAGGCAAGTCAACTTAATTTTGATGTAACCCTTCAATCGCAAAAAAATCATGATCGGCAATAATATCCAAGAGTTCATCATCTTTGTATCCAAAGTATTCAAACCAATTTAGACCTATCATATCTTCTAAAGGAGTGGCTTTTTCATCACCATCATCAGTTTCGTAAAACTCATAAGCTTTTAAGATTTCCCCTGAACCTTTCATTTGGAAGTAGTGGTATCCTTCTCCATTTAAATATTGACCGTCCCGGGAATCACCGTTCCAGTATTCTTTGCAATACCAAATTTCATGAGGAGCTCTTGATTTCATAAGTTTACAATCTTTTCTAGAGATGGACTGGGAAGAGCTTTTAGAAAAGATTCTCTTTCTTTAATCTCATTAATAATTTTGTGAAGTGTCGCTCTATTTAAGAAAGAGAGCGTATAATGATTTAGAATTTTTTCTCCTTGGAATCTCAATTCAGAAAGTAAAGGTAAGAAAGCTTTCACTTCGAGCATTTTGGGATAATCTTCTTGAAGAGCCTCATCTATATCTTTCAGAGAAGAAGATGCAATTTCCATAAAATTTCGAATTCTTTGGCAAAACATGAAACTCCTGTAATGCCATTTTTAGCATTCAAAGTCTCATCGGAAACATCTAGGTAAAACTATCCTCTAGATGTCAAAGAATTGATAAAGAATAGAGATCTTTGAGTTTTTCCATGGGGGGTAGAAACTTTATAGGGTCTTGAATCCATAAAAACCCAGGTCTATCGGGAGATATCCATTCTCCACCGACAATTTCACCAGAAGCATTTAACTCTAAAGTATAAACAAATAATTTTTGAGCAAATCCTAAGAAACTGTTGTTTAAATTTACAGGATTAAATTGAGCATCAACTTCATCAGAATAGTAAAAATTAGTAGTAATACCGACTTCTTCTACAGCTTGAGGGCTGGCCGTACTACTGGGGGCCCTTCTAAAGTTTAATCTGCTTTTAAAACCTCTCACAGGTTGATTCCAAATTTCTCCATTTCTATCAAGATTCACAATGAAAGATAAATTCTTCAAAGCAATATAGTTTGTCAAAATGATATGAAAAGCACCTGCATTTGCACCCTGACACTCTTTAAAGGCAGCACCACTGCAACGACTTCCCAGATATTTCTTAGGGGGGTTTTCTATAATAAACTGTGTGTAACTTAATAGAGCTTTAATATCTGATGAACCAAAAAAGATTTCTAATCCTTTAGGACTTTTAACGGTGATGGGTTTTGGTTCTGTAAAATTAATTGCAGCAGCGGTCCATCCAGTACAAAGACCTTCCCATTCAGGGATACTGGGAGATGTTCTCATCCTCTCTTTTTCAATAGTAGGGTAACTATAATCATCATGATAAAGATCCCACTTTTCCGCAGGGGATAAGTTCGTAATGGTTCGTTGACGAACATCTGGAGTCATCTGATTTAAAGAAGCCTGAGTGTATGGTTTATAATTAAATAAAGATTCTTTCGTCATATAACGATAAGCAATTCCTCCTCGATTACTTTGCCAGTAAGAATCGGACCAAGGAATACGTTTAAGGTTTCCTGATAAAGGAAGCTTAGAAAATTCTGAAATTAAATTAACATGAAAACTATCTGGAGAGTGACTGTAGACCCAAGCGTCTAATAATCCAGAAACTTGAGTTGAAGGAGATGTTTTCCATATATTGCAAAAACATAATAAATTTAAGAAACAAATATTTCTTATGTTATGGACTCTTCTTTTTTGAGATACATATTTATAAAGTAACAAATTTTCTCCATCTTGAATTCTTGAACATCATAACTTTGAGAAGAAGATAATATCTTTCGAAGCATGATACATCTTTGAAGTAATTCAATGATAAGATTATACCCAGGAAATGCTGTAGATAAAGAAGTGATCCAAGCTTCTTTAGAAAGCTGTTTTTTTTCATAGAAAGTTTGAAGACTTAGAGATGATTTATAGATACATCCTGCGATAAAAGACATTTTCACTCCAAAGGAACTGAAATAAAGATCTCTATAAAGAAGAGTGATAAAAAGATCCTGATAAACAAAAGCATTTACCATTTGAACAAGATCAAAATGCCCAATTCCATGTTGATCAGGTCCAGAATCATTTTTCAAAAATCTTAATGAGATCTCATTAGGAAGAAATCCTAATAGAGGAAAGCTTCTGATTTTTTCTAAAGAGATGCTATTAGGAAGAATAGGATCCATCCCTAAGAAGATATACTGAGTCATACGAAGACAAGATAGGAATATCCAAAGACTCATAACTCCTATTTTAGTGTCATCTTTATAAATATCGAGACATAAAGAACAGGGTTGAAATTTAGCCATAAGACGGCGATTATTTTGAGTAGTTATCATATTAATCTTATTGAAGAAAAGAACTCTTTTTGTGATAAAAGAGTTAAGTTAAAAACAAAGAGTATACTTTATTTTTGTAGATGCTAAGTGTTTTTTTGATTTGATTGAAGTTTTAAGTTGAAAAACAGAGAGATATTTTTATTTTCAGCATCAAATTGATAAATATAAACTCATAAATTATCATAAAGTTACATGAAAAATTCCATAAAATTTAAGACTTTCGTATATATAAATATGACTATTTTTGTCATACGGAACGTGTCAATAGTTTTGAGACCAGTTTTTTCATAAATTAACGTAATTCTACATTTGATGCCTCCGTGGTTGGAGGCTTATTGATATAGACCGCAGGTGGGATCTCTTGAGCTAAAGGCCTGCCTTGAGAGAATCTTTCGGGA
>CANGWC010000059.1 GCA_947457515.1 Silvanigrellaceae bacterium | reverse complement strand
TCCTAAGAGATCTGCTGGTTCCTTATAGTTCTTAAGTAATTCATCCAGAATTTCATTGCTTATCATTTCTGTTTCCTTGTAAAATTTATTGTGTATTCATTAATTGTATATTTTCTAATCCAGAATTTACACAAAGTATTTTACAGTCTGAGTGAAAGTTTATATTAAGGGCAAGAAATATCTGGTGTAGAAATAGCACCTAGATTAGCTTCAAATCTGTCCATAAGTTTAGGAGAAACTGGTAGACTTTTTGCAGCAAAGCCTCTGGAAGGAAGACTTAAGTATATAGCTCTGGTTAATCTCACTAAAGATTCTGCACTGATATTTGCAAGGGGAATACTAGATAATAAAGAAAGAAACATTTTAGTGAATCCTGCTTCATCTTGTGCTTCAAGTTGTTGATAGGTATTAAGAGTTTTATAAACAGCATAGCCTGCAAATAAGAATCCCATTTCATTACTTCCTATAGCAGGAAATTCTCTCTTTTCACTTCCTTTTTGAAATCTTGCATAAATACTTGAAGCTCCAAGAATTAATGTAGATTGGTTTAGATATCCACCAGCTAAATCTGAACTCACAAAATCATGACTCCCTAATCCAAAAGTTGTGAGAAGTGGATTTATCGCACCTACAAGGTGACCCCTACGATAAACACATTGGTAAGAAACTGTTTCTTTCTCACCTAAAAAAGGAACATCAATAACGATTTTATCTGAACTTTTTTGTACAGATAAAGTATCAGAGTGATCATCAATGGATATGATATTTGCTTTTGCTGAACTGAATAAAAAGCAAAGTGCTAATCCATATTTTTTAATAAGTGAAATTGAATTGTTTTTTTTCATTTTAATTCTCCGAATTTATTATATAACTAACAAAAAACAGATATTTGAACAATAGATATTTTTACTTAGAGTCCCATGACCAAACACTATCCCAAGGTGAATCAAAGACTGTTTTAGACTCTATAAATTCTAAACATCTCTCTATATACAGTGCTGATGGACCATCTTTAGGAGATTTAAGAGCATCTGTTTGAGGAATATATGTATGACATTTTTCAAAGTGGATTATGGCTTCTGACCATTTCTGTTCTAAATAGAGTTGGCGACCTTGATAAAAAGATTCGATAATAGAAAGATCTGATGGGTTTCCAGGTTTAAAAGAAATCACTTCATAGATTCCTACAGGCTGTGTTTTGCCTTTCACTTTAATATAATCAAGTAAACGAATCAGATAATCATCATATTTTAAAGCTTTTTGAGTGAATTCGGAAATAATAATTTTAGTGCCATAATATTTATTCATTCCTTCTAAACGAGCACCCAAATTAACTGCATCTCCTAAAACAGTGTAATCAAATCTTTGGTGACTACCCATGTTTCCTATACTCATAGGCCCAGTATTTAATCCTATTCCTATATCAATAGGAGGAAGACCTTTAGCTTTCCATTGTTCCTTAAGACTCTTAAGAACTTCAAACATTTTAAGACTTGCTCTCACTCCTCTATCACTATGATCTTCCAAATGAAGAGGGGCTCCCCAAACAGCCATAATGGCATCACCTATGTATTTATCTAATAGACCTTGAGAATCTAATATAATTTGAGTCATAGGAGTAAAATACTCATTTAAAAATTGAGATAGCTTATCTGGAGTCAGTGTTTCTGAAAGAGTGGTAAATCCACGAATATCACTAAAGAACACTGTGAGTTCTTTTTTCTCTCCTCCTAATTTTAATCTCTCTGGATTCTGCATCAGATCTTCTACAACTTGTGGATTTAAATAATGCTGGAAAGCATTTTTAACTTTTTTCTTTTCTTTCTCTTCTCCTAAATAACGGATCAAAATCAGTGCAAGAAATATAATAATAATTTCTAAATATGCCCAACTAAAGTCTATGGATAGGCTTCTCCATTTAAAAAGGAACACAAAATCTACAAAATATAGACTTACAATAAGCGCTATCATTGCAAGAAAGCTCATCAGTCCTGATAAAATTTGACTCAGTGCCAATACACCTAATCCTATAATAAAAATCGAAGCTTTTTCGATGATCTGGTATTTGGAAGGCTGTCTCAGAAACTTTTGTGTCAGAATATTCTCTAAAGTAGCGGTATGATGTTCCACTCCATCAAACTTCCCACTAAAAGGAGATGGACGTTCATCATTAATGCCTGTCCCTGTGCCACCTAAGATAAGATACTTAGGCATGTCTTTAGGAAGTTTATCATCGTAAGCTTCAGCTAAAGAGATATGAGGGAAAGTATACCCGGGACCATAATGGTTCATGATAATCTTCCCTTGAGAATTTATAGGTAACGAAATGCTATCTGTTTCATTATATAAACGTATAGAGGCAAAACCTTCTTTACCCATAGTGACTTCAATCTCTCTTTTAAGGATTCTAGAGGCCATCATAAGATCGAGACTGGGAATGATAAAAGCATCAATATTTTGAGAGGTTTTATCATCATAAACCCCAAAAAGTCTCACAAGTGTGGATTTACGGATAAGTCCATCAGAATCAGAGATATTATTAAAAAATCCTATATTTTCAGAACTATCCCTTAAAAGAGGAATATTAGTAACTCCTCCATAAACAGTAAATAATGGATAATCAGTTAACTTCTTACTGGGAGGAATCAGAACTTTAACTTTCTTTTCTTTCAGAAATTCATAAATCGCTAAAGCATCTCTTGAACTTGCATAAGCTTGTTCTCTATGTTCAAAGAAGTAATATCCTTGAACAATATTTTTAAAGTTAAATAATGCTTCCGAAAAAGAAATATCCCCAGGAGAATTTTCTACTTTATCTTTAAGATCTTGTACCAGATGACCTTTTTTAATGGTTTCTTCATTTTCTTTGACCCAAGGAATAATTTCTTCCAAAAGAGTTCTTTGTGGCTCAGAAAAAACAACGTCAAATCCTAACCATTCAACGCCTCTTTTCTTTAAATTCTCTAATGCTTTCTGATAGATATCTCTTGAAAAAGGCCATCTTCCAAACTTATCAATGCTTTTATCATCAATGGCTAATACTCCCACTTGACCGGAAGGGGGCACAATTCCCCGTTGAATAAATTTTAAGTTATCGATAAGGTGTTGAAATTGAGGTATAGGAGGCAGAAGGGTGAAAACCCCTATAAGTCCATATGCCACTAATGAAGTTAATTTGAATTTGCGAATCACTTCAAATTTCTTAAACAAAGATTTTAAAATCAAAATGGAGACTTCCTATGCGAGATCTAGTTAAACTTGTAGGCTACGATGAAAACAACCAACCTACTGGTTCTCTTTACACCACTACAAAAAACAAAAAGTTATCTACAAAAAAGATGGAACTTAAAAAATATTGTAAATTTTTAAAACGTCATATTGTACATCGTGAATCTAAATAGTTAGATTTTTGACGTTTTTGACCTGAGAATCTTCTTTTTAAAGTCTTTCATAATCACTCCGATAAATAAATAGAATGAATGCCACCATTTAATTTTGGTTTAAGGTATTTCTAAGGAGTTCTTCATGAATGCACTAAAAGATGACAATAATAATTCCAATTTAAACTCGGGATTTGGTCAGTTCGGCACCCCACCATCTTCTTCAGCGGAAGCACCAGATAGTTTTGGAGCCAACGCTCCGGGATTTGGTGGAACAAATGCTGTGAGTCAGATGTTCCCTGATAATAATCTTGATAAAACACAAAGCCGTAAGAAACTCTTCCTCTATGGTGGTCTTGGACTTTCTGTAATAGGTATTGCTTATTTACTTTTATCCAGTTCAGAAGAAGCAGTTGTTCCTGTAGCTGCTCCTGTTGTGCCTGCTCCGGCTGTAGCTATAGCACCGGAAATCCCTGCCCCTGCCGCACCGGTAGAAGCAGCGGATGATACTGAAGCAACACCTGCTACTGCTCCTGTTCAAAATACAACTTATACTTACAATGAAATTGATGGTGGACCCACTGTCACTGTCGCTGATGGCAGTCGAGTAGAAGTTTCTTTAACTTCTGATTTCTCAAGTCTTTATGTTTCAGGAAGAGCTAAAAATGGTTCTTTTAGAATTCCTAGTCCGCCTCCTGGAAATGTTTATTGGAGAATCAAAGGAGATACTGCTGTTAATCAGATCACAATCAATCCTCCTGCTCCTTTAAATCTTTCTTTAAATGCTCCAGCTACTTTGTCCCAAGGTACAGAAGTTTCTTGGTCTGGAAATGGTGATGCTGCTTATTATAGATTAGAGCTTTCTAATGATATTGCTTTTGCAACACAGAATAAATCTTTAAATCTACCTTCTATGCCTGCAGGAGATTATTCTGTGAGACTAGGTGGACTCAGCTTAGCTTCTGGTAGATGGGAATACACTTCGGCTGTTCAACTTAAGGGGAAGTGATAGCGCATCTTGCTCCGTAGTTAGGATTTGTAAAAGTAGGTAAGGAACCTATAGATTTATTGAAACGACCTAAGTACGTTCCCCAATTATATCCACTATCTTGAGCAACGATTCCCGTAGCATTTGCAGTAAAAACAAACAAATCTTTAAAAAATTTAGCAACGGGTTGACCCAATCCTATGGTGGTTTTAGGCAAAAGGTTTTGATAATCCCAATCTTGTACATAAGTTGATCCTCCTGTTGTTGTTAAAGAATAACCTAGAACTCCATCACTAATAAGTTTTGTAACTTTATCTGTTGTTCCCCAATACTGAGAGACCTGTCTTGTTGTAGTTGTGAGTAAATTCTCATAATAACCATCAAGAATATCCGCCATATTTCCAATCATATCTCTAGCACCATATCGAGAAATACAATCCTTTGTAGCAACACTTCCTGTAGGAAACCACTCGTCTCCATTGTAAGTACTATCTCCATAATTATGCCTCATATCTGTATTACATCTTAAATACCCAGGACTGGCTGGAACGATGATACTATAAGGAGTAGCACCCCAATTACCAATATCTTCATCCGGAGTTCCATAATTCGCTACAAAATTCTCTAATTCCGTTGTTAAGTGTATAGTCCTTAACGTATTTGCTCCCGTATAACCTGCAGCGGTTCTATTAGAACATCCTTTACGAGAAGCATACCAATCTATAATCACTTGTGGCGTTTGACCTGTAGCACTGCTTAAAACTCCTGTACTTGAGGAAACACAGTTTGTGGATGTGCAAACTCCAGGAGTTCCATTGGTTATAGAACCGCTACTTAAATAATTTTCCCATTTATCAATAGCATAAGTAAATGGTGTGATGGTTGTATTGGCAAACTCATGAATAGGCCAATCATCTAAATGCACCATCACCATTCCCGCAGGAACATTGCCAGCCACTCTAAAGGTTGAAAGATTTTGAGAATAGGGACTGCTAGAATTTTGAGCACAAATCTTAAAGTAACGATAGTCCCATGCGCTCGTGCTAAAGGGTGCAGTTGTAAGATCAAATCCACAACTGGCATTAGCTGTTAAAGATCCACTGGCTGAAGTTCTATAAGTTGTATCTGTACAATTAGCAAAGTCTGTGACAACTGTAACCCCAGCTAAAGAACTTTCACAGTTCCATGCTTGGATTCCAGCTTTAGTGGAACTGTAACCAATCTTAATCGTGGGAGCTGCTCCATCGGCTGTGATGATTTCCCAATTAAATCTTGCTTTACTGCCTTCACTGTCATTTTGGAATTTAGAAATCAGTGGTCCTGCTCCCCCTCCATTAGATCCATTACAAGAATACGTTGTTGCACTAGCTACAATCTCTACTGTATCTAGAACTCCATCTGTTCCTACGAAATAAGCTCCATTACTGGAATTCACATGATCATATCCAAATTCAAATCGAGATCCTCCTAGAGGACAAGCTGTGTTATCTCCCGCTGTTCCGTTACCCGTTGTGAATAGTGTACTTTTGGATATCCAATTTAGACCATTGCAAATATACGTACTGGTATACCCTGTATCTACACTCACATCATAAACAGCATTGTTGTTATTATCTTGAAATCGATCTAGTCGATAACCTCCGGCTCTACAATTGGATCCTGCATTTTCAGTCAAGACTAAGAAGCCTGCTCCTGGTCCATTACAGATCTTCTTCACTGCGTAATTAAGATCTGGTCCAGAAGTACAATTAGAGTCTCCATTGCTATCAATACACAGAGTTTTCCCAGGAGATTATTTTCTCACGAAAAGATATCTTTATGCAGCATGCATAACTTTTACTAAACATTGACTTATAGCTTGATTCACAGGCTTTCTTTTTATCCTAGAATTTCTATTTAAATACAAATCTATTT
>CANGWC010000058.1 GCA_947457515.1 Silvanigrellaceae bacterium | reverse complement strand
TAGATCCATTGAACGTGGGGGGAAGGAAACCTTCCCCTTTGTTCTCTAATATTTGATCTTTTATCACGATCTTTGATTCCTTCTTCGCCCTTCAATTTATCTTAATTCTTTTTAAGACTGGTCTCACGTATTATTGGCACAGAGGGATATGAAAAATATTCATTATTTATCTTCATGTCAGAAGAGATTTTTTATTCTTTTATAATATATTTAAACTTAAATTCACAAAAAGGTAACGATAAAACTAAAACCAACTTATTTTTAGACCAAACCCAAGAAATCATAAATGCTCTTTGGAACCCTCCCCCAGGGATATCTTATAATCATTGACTCACCTCATGATAAAAGCTAATTAAAATTAATATTATAAAATTTTAATTTAAAATTTTTAATTAATTTCTAAGGCTCTCAAAATGTATCTACTTAAATATTTGATTTTAATCGCATTTATATTTAGTTGTTCTAAAATACCTCCTGATTCCATTCTAAACTCTCAAGCTAAACACATAGAAAATGCCCAAAGTTTCCAGGAACTCCTGATACTCAATGCCTCAAAAACAATTCAAATCCTTCAAAATTCAACAGCTTTACAAAATAGCATTCTTTCTTCTGAGGATACGTCTTTCTTAGTTAGAATGATTAAAGAAAATGCTCAAAGTTATCAACAATCTATATCTATACTGGAAGAAAAATGGAAATCTGACTCTCATCCCCAAAAATATGAAAATCTTTTCACATCTCTAGCAACTCCGTTTTGGTTATTAAAATCTTTAAATTTATATCTTGCAGATTTACAGGATAAAGATCCTCTTACGTTTAAAGTCATTCAAAATCTTTCTTTAGAAGACTCTGGAGAAAGATTTCCTGATTCCCCTCATCCCATGACACTCTTAGAAAGAAAAAATAGAGCCTTAGCAAATTGTGTCTCTGTCATCACTCATATGGAATTCTATTATGCGATACTCACACACCCTATTCTTATAAATTCTAAATGTATCGCTATCAAAAAAGCCATTAAGACTGCTTTTTATAATGATAGAATTCAACTTGTAAAAATTCTTCAAGCTGAATATTTACAAGATATTCAGAATGGAGAAACTCCCATTGGAGTTGAATCATTTATCTCCACAACAGAACCTCTTGTGGAAATTCTTTTTTCAAATCTCTAACAAAATGTTTAGGCCATAGATAAAACTTGTCTGAGTGCTTCAGATGTTTTAACGGGATCACTTTTGGCTAGGAACATAATTTGTTCTTTATGTGATAGCTGTTCAAAAGGAACTTCCTCTTTAACTTGAAGTTTTTTGACTTTTTGTCCACCTTCAGATCTCTCTAGATTATAATTCATCGAACGTGCAAACAGCTCTTGATTCCTCTTGGTAGGATCAAAAGTTAACCATTTAAAGTAAGGTCTAAATAAAGCAAAGTAAGCAAGAATGAGTCCTAATATAATAGATGCATTAATAATAATGGTTTTAAGAAGGGAATCTTTTCTTGCTTGTTCTGCTTTAACTTCCATAAGAGCCATTTCATCTTTTTCGAATTGAGCTGTTTCTAAAGTTAAAGCATCACGATTATCTTGGAAACCTATGGCGTTTTTCACAAGTTTAGTGAGCATAGCAAGCTCTTCTGCACTTCTTGCTTCAGATTTACCATTAGTCAGTTTATTATCCACAAGAACAGAAGCACTGAGTTTCTTAATGTTACCCACAGGTTCTGTAATCTTACTCATTGTCTTCTTAAATTCGAAATTAGTGATTTCTTGATTTTGAGAACTCTGTTGAGCCATGCCTCCCGTTTTAATATCTACCGATTCATTGGGAAGGTTACTTTTAGCTCCAGGAACACCTGTAGGATTTAATCCTTGTCCCGTAGAAGATTGCTCTTGTTTCTGACTCGATAAAACAACAGTTCGATCAGGATCCACATCTTGAATGGTTGTTTCTACTTTCTTAAAATCAACGTCTAATTGTACTCTTGCAACAACTTTATCTTGGCCTACAACTCGAGAAAGCATGTCTCTGATTTTAGACTCCATCTCTTTTTCCATGCGCCGTGTGTATTCTCTTTGGGCAAATGTCTGAGGATCCATATCCTGTGCTTCACCTTGAGTCAGCATATTTCCATCTTGATCAATAATAGCGATTTGAGAAGGATCCAAGCCTTCGACTGCTTTAGCGGAAAGATGCAATATTCCCTGAACTTGTCTATGGGATAAGACTCTGCCTGATTTTAATCGAAGAGATATACTTGCTGAAGCGACTTTCTTATCATCTTGAAAAAGATGAGTTTCAGGCATCACTATATGAACCCTAGAGTTTTCTACAGGTTCTAATCGATTAATGGTACGGGCAAGTTCTCCTTGAATGGCTCGAATACGATTAATCTTTTGATCAAATTCTGTCATCCCAAAAGCACGTTCATCAAACTTTTCCCAACCAACTCCGGGAGTCTGTGCAGGAAGTCCTTCTAGGGCTAATTGCATCCGTATATCTTGGACTTGTTCTTCAGGGAAGGCTAAAGAATGATTAAAGATCCTAAAGTCTTTAACATTGCTTTTCTTTAAGTAGGCTAGGATCGATGCTTCATCTTCCTGTGTTAAGTTAGAAAATGCTGTTTCATATCTTTTCTCTGGTTTCCACTGAGATACAAAAAACACTCCCCCTACTAAGGAAAGTAACACTGTTCCTAAGATAATCTTCTGGCTCATTCCAAGCTCTGTTAACCAGTCCTTAGCCTTAACCAGAAGTTCTTGTAAATAAAGTCGATATTGTTCTAACATTTAGGAAACCTATGAATCTAACTTTAAGCCTGCATTCTCATCACTTCTTGATAAGCTTCTAAAGCTTTATTCCTAATTTGTGTCATCAATTGAAATCCTAACTCTGCTTGAGATAATGCAATCATGGTTTCATGAATATTGGCTGATTTACCTGAAGCCAGATCCATTGTCTTCTGATCGCTTTCTACAAGGTTTTTGTTAACTTGTTGCATACCGTCTTTAAGAGCATCTGCAAAGGAACCCTTGGAAGATTTAATTCCTGAAGACTCTGTATCTGTTCCTAAGGATTGATTTTTAAGAGGAGATTGTCCTGCAAGAGGACTGGTAATTTTAAGATTCATACTTCACTCCCAGAGTTCTGATTTAGACTTTACCTATATTTAAAGCCGTTTGAGCCATAGATTTTGTTTCATTAAAAGCTGTAGCGTTAGCTTCAAAATTACGTGTGCTGGAAATGAGATTGACCATCTCTTCCATCACTGAAATATTAGGCATCGCGACAAAACCTTCATTGTTAGCATCAGGATGTTGAGGGTTATAAACCATCTTAGCTTCTTTTTGATCGGTAACGATCTCATCGACTTTTACTTCTTTCAGATTAGGATCAAAAGCCTGTTTCATCAGATCTTCAAAAGCTAATCCACTATTTCTTGCTGTAAACACAACATCTTTTCTTTTGTAAGGACCACCTTCTGGTGTTCTGGTTGTTTGAGCATTGGCTATATTTGAAGAAATCACATTCATACGAACGCGTTCTGCAGATAACCCGGAAGCACTGATATTCATACTCTTTAAAAAACTCATAATTACTTACCTATGCTGTATCTTAAGATACCTAAACGACGATTAAGTGACTCTACCGTTGCCTTATAAAGGATCTGATTTTCTGCCATCTCACTCATTTCCACATCAATATCAACGGTATTACCATCTTGACCAACAGACTCTGTAGGTTTAACAAAAACATCCCCCTGAGATGGATTTGAAACTCCTGCATGTCTACCCTGACTTACCTTTAAGGCAAGATCTCCATGACGACCTAAAGACTTCTGTAACTGCTCTTCAAAGTCATACCCTAAAGCTCTGTATCCAGGAGTCTGAGAATTAGCAATATTACTTAAAATCGTAGATTGTTTATTTAATCTATGATTTAAGCTTTCACTTAATGCTCGGTCCGTTGGAGAAATGATCATATATTCTTACCTTCAACCTCAAATCCACAGTCTACAAGTTCATTCAATTTATAACGTAATGCTCTTAAAGAGATCCCTAAGACTTTAGCTGTATGAGTTCTATTTCCATTCATTCTCCTAAGAGTTTGAAGGATCATTCTTTGTTCTAACTCTCTTAAAGTGATTTGAGGTAAAGAATCAGATAAAGCAACCTCTGTACGAGTATTAGCTTTAATCATATGAAGTTCTTCAACTCCAATATAATCATGAGTCGCTAATAAAACAGATCTTTGAATCACACTTCTAAGTTCTCTCACATTCCCTGGCCAAGAATATGTTCTCAATGCTTGTTTCGCTGTAGGAGATAACTGAACATTCTTAGAAAATTGATTACAAAACTCTTTAATGAATAGCTCTGAATAATAATCAATATCTAAAGGTCTTCTTCTTAAAGCCGGGATCTCTAAACTGAGTCCGTTTAACTTAAAGAAAAGATCTTGTCTAAACTTCTGAGCACTCACTTCATCCTGAAGGTTCTTAACGGTACAAGCAATGATTCTAGAATCCGCTAACGTTCCTCTTTTAATGGAACCTTTATTGAGATCCTGATCTCTTAAGATCTTTAAAAGTTTAATCTGCATATTATTATCAAGGGATGTGATTTCATCCATCATTAATGTGCTGCACTCAATAGAACGAGAATAATCCCCTTGACGTTGAGAAAGATCCATTTCAAAGAAATGCTGAGGAAGATTGGAGCAATTCGCCACCATCATCTTGCCTCTATTCTTTCCACCAGCAATATGAATTGCTTTAGAGAGAGTCTCCTTACCAGAACCAGACTCTCCTGTAATGAGAATAGGTATCTTCGCACTTGCTGCGACTCTAGCTATATTGAGAAGCTTATAAACAGCTTCATCACGAGTCGGAAAGTTTTTGAGCATTTCCTCTTCTGTACATGTTGTAGGTGAATCAAAATTGATTCCACTCTGTAAAAATGAATTATCCACATCGAATAATTGGGATGGTCTTGTTTCGTTCATAAAACCCTCTTCTTCCTATCACTATAGAAATTATGTTTACTTAATTCAAACTTATCTATATTTTTATTGACATTGTTGAATAAATAATGCCGATGTAAATTTGCACTGCTGTCCTCCAAAGAGCTTTTTTTGACGGGTTGATTCTCTTTTGCTTTTAAAGGAGCACCCGATGGTTGAGAAGAATCCTCAGAAAGATCAGATGCTTTGATTTTTTCTGTATTTCCTTTAACACTGGGAGGTGTCGCAGATTCTTTTTTAGGATCTGGTGCTTTAACTTCTTCTTTTAAATTCTTAGGTGGTGCTTTTTTATCGCTTCCCAGTTCATCTTCTTGCCATTTCCAGGGAGTATCTTTAACTCCTTCATTGACTGGCCAAATATCCACAATAATCCTCCAGGGATTATCCATAGATGTGACTAACCAACCGAGTTTTTGATCTTTAAGTTGGAAAGATAAGATCACTTCCTGTGATTTATCTTCCATAATAAATCTTTGAATATATCGAGTATCGTAATAACGATTCTGTTTAAATTCCTCTGCTTTAGCAGAGAGGACACGTACCTGTAGCATTCTATCTGCAGATAAATAACGGGATGCGAATTTATGAGGATTATTTAATACAAATGTACTACGAGATAATTCTAGCGCAGCAAAAAGCAAAGTTGTTATTGGGGTCATCTTGTTCAGAATAACCCATGTAGGAATGAAGATTCTGTCTAGAATTTGACCAGAGAGAACCTTTTGTTACGCTGGTTTTTTGGCCATTTTTTTTGACGGGATCAAACTCAAAATCACAGCAATCCAGATTAGAATGAAACCATAAAGATTATGAGCGATCAAAGGTTCTTTAAAAACAAAATATCCAATCACAAACTGACTGATTGGTCCTATAAACTGCAAAAAGCCCAATGAAGACAGACTTAGAAGTTGTGTTGCTTTCGCAAAAACACCTATAGGAAAAAGAGTCACCGCTCCTGAAAACAACAGAAGTGTTAATTGCATATAACTCGCTTGGATAGGTTCCTGTGTAGTCCCTAACCAAATCAATACGCCTATAGCGAAGGGTAGCATCCAAAGGCTTTCTGCGACTACAAAATAAAAAGTATCAAAATGTGGAAGTTCTTCTAAATTTTTAGAGTCTTTATTTTGGTCTATTTTTCTATAGTAAATTTTCTTAAGATAACTATACATCGCAAATGTACTTGCTAAAACAATACTTAATAAAGGTAACCCTTCAAAATAGGTAACCATTCCTAATGATAGAAACACTATAAATACAGCTATATTTTGAAACCGATTCAAAGGTTCCTTTAAAAAAATCATCCCCATTAAAATAACTAGCAAAGGTTGGATGAAATAACCCAGACTGGACTCAATAATTTTTTGGTTCACCATTGCATAAATGTAACTCGCCCAATTGAGCATGATCATAACAGAGCAAAAAATTGTGTATTTCAAAAAATCTTTATTTTTAAAGCACTGAATCCATACAGGTAATTTCTTTCTAATGATAAAAACTCCCAAAATAAAAGAAAGTATCATTCTAGAGGCTAATATGAATTTAAAAGACACCCCTTGGAATTGAGCCCAGTAAAGAGGCAAAATACCCCAGATACTATTAGCAATAGATGCATAAATGATACCTTTCATGGCTTTATTTATCCTAAAAAATAGGTGGATTTAATTTTTGTATAGGAATATACCTACGCTACATTTTTAACTATTACAAATATATTTTGTAACTGCTCGACCCCCCTAAATCCTTTGTAAATTGCTGATATTAAAATATAAAATTTTATTCGATATATTTAAAAATATTTTATAAAAATCTCCATAGCCTTTTAAAATAAGGATAACTAAAAATTCGCATGTTTTTTTGTTACTTTAAATAAGGCCTCTAAAGGAGACTTCTTTTTTTATAAAATATTGATATTGTTGAATATTAAATTTTTTGGAGGGGGG
>CANGWC010000057.1 GCA_947457515.1 Silvanigrellaceae bacterium | reverse complement strand
CTAAGAGATCTGCTGGTTCCTTATAGTTCTTAAGTAATTCATCCAGAATTTCATTGCTTATCATTTCTGTTTCCTTGTAAAATTTATTGTGTATTCATTAATTGTATATTTTCTAATCCAGAATTTACACAAAGTATTTTACAGTCTCGTAAAAACAATTACCACAGGGCTTCCCATCACGGTTGTAGGGCACAGCAATCAAGTGCGGTACGTCAGTGTTACCGGATCCAAAGCAGGCCATTGAGAATAAAGAGAAAATAAAAACTACAAATAAAGGGTAAAAGCGCACAAATTAACTTTCTATATTAAAAATCATTATTTCAATAAAAAATTTTCAATAAAAAATCAACCTTTTCTAGCAAATGCATATGAGAAATCACATCAAGGTGTTGGACGTGAAAGCCGAACCGACGTTTACAGTACAATTCCAAAGTTCATCGATGTTGACTAGCTTACCATGCCAGGGTTCTCGGAGTTTTTTCAGCGCTAATTCAAGTCTGACTTTGATGCAAAAATTTAATTTAAAAAACTTTTCTAGTTACCTAAAGAAGGAGGATGATTAATTAAAAAAGATCTTTTTTACTCAGTTTCTATCTGGTTTCGGGAAAAGTCCTGACAATGTCTTTTTTATCAATTGCGCCGTAAAACCTCGTCCTTCAGTGCGGGGAGGAGGTCAAAATTGAGCTTAATTATCAGTTCAACATTTTAAATGCAATATTTTTATAAGTCATTAAATATAATGATATTTTTGATTTTCTACTCTTTAATAAGATTACACTTAAACTGAGAAGATCCATCTGTGGAAGTATCAGCAGGATTTGAATATTTCATAGATGCATCAATGGAAAGACTATCATCTGTAGAGTCTAAAGTTTTAAAGTTAACCTTATAAAACTTTAGACTATCTGTTGTAGGAACATCTGTTGTATCTTTAGTGATCTTAAGATCACCATGTTTATCTAAAGGATAGAGAGTATTTGTTTTTTTAGATTCAATATTATTAATGGTAAGATTGATTTTTTTGAATTCATTGGCCTTGGTGCAAGTATTAAATCCAATACTCAAACTGGTGTCGTTGAGTTCACAAATAGGATCTAGAATTTCCGAAGATGTGGCATCTCCACCTAACGTCATGCTGAGTACAGGATCTTCTGGAGCTGGTATGGGAGATAGAGTTTTGGTGGATTTATCATAAGAATCTAAAACAATCTCTTCTAATTGAATAGATGAACCTGTTTTGAAATTCTCTTCACTGGCTAAACAAGGTGAGTCTATATCTTTCGTAGGTTCTTGAGACCAAGTGCATTGATAAATCTGTCTTTTAAGGGGAATGGGACCTAATCTAGCAGAATTCTCGTAAGTAATCGTCTGTTTGATTTTCCAAGATTTACCTATTTTTTGGACACAAACTTTAGAGATTGTATTGGTAGATGGAATATCTACATCATTTACAGTAACTGTATCAGTGTAACCTGTAAGGATGGTTGTCCAAGAAGAAGTGCATTTTCTGATTTCATCACAAGTATGAATATCTCTTAAACTAGAACAATCATAAAAATAAGTTTTAGCATCGCTATCTCCTTCTATGGTGACTTTCTCTTTCCAACGGCAATTTGCTTTTTCATCGTATAAAGAGAGTATTTCTACATTTTGATTTTTAGTGGATTCTTTGTCTAAGGCAGTTTTTAAACTGACAGGCGAACCAAGAGTATCAGTTGTAGCTACTTTGAATGTTTCTTTACGTTTAATAATATTTATTTTTTTAATGATCTTTCTCGCATCATCCAGTGTCTTAGATGCAGTGTCTTGAGTTTTAGAAGTGTCAGTAGAATTATCCACGGTAGGTTCTGGTGTAACTGCTGGAGTGGTTACTGCTGCTGGAGGGGTATTTGCATCTCTAGCAGCCATCGCTAATTGAGCATTCATATCTGTTTGTAGAGCTTGTTGTTGACATGCAGTAAATAAGATAAATAAATATAACATCGTAGTTTTTCCTATCTTTTCTCTTATCGGTCAAGATAAATCATAATTAATTTTTTAGTAAGGAATTATATAAACATGTCATCTTTAGCTGATAAACCTGAAAATCCACATAAAAACAAGATAGATCCTATCCTAGATGAACCTTATCAAGCACCAGAAATTTCTGGAGTTGATGCGATGGGAAGCGTTATCAGGGACGATTCTTACAAGGGTAAATGGATTATTTTGTATTTTTACCCTAAGGATCTGACACCGGGGTGTACTCAGGAAGCTATTGATTTTCAAGAATATTTTGATGAAATTAATAGCTTAGGAGCTGTCATTTTAGGTGTGAGTCGTGATCAGTGTTCTACTCATCAAAAATTTATGGATAAATATGGATTACGATTTAATCTGATCTCCGATGATAGTGGAGATCTGTGTCATCGTTATGGCGTTTGGAAAGAAAAATCCATGTATGGCAAAACATATTTTGGGATAGAAAGATCAACTTTTCTGATACACCCTAAGAAAATGGTTGTGGCACAGTGGTCTAAAGTTAAAGTTAAAGATCATGCTAAAGAAGTTGTTGAAACTCTTAAGAAATGCCAGTATTCTTTAGTATCTTCAAAATCCTAGGAACAATGGTTTCAGGAGTAAATCCAAATGCTTTCGCAAGATCTTCAGCTTTGCCTGAAGCACCAAAACCATTGATTCCAATGACTTTACCATATTTTGCTAAAGATGAGCCTTCGCTTGCTTCTATACAAATCACAGATTGAGACTCAGGAGAAATGACTTTTTCGTATTGTCCTGGCCATTTAGGGGCACTGATCACTTCAATATCAAATTCCGGTAACAATTTAAGAGCTTCTAAAGATAAAGAAACTTCACTTCCACTGGCTAGAAATGAAATTTTAGGTTTTTGATTTTTGGAATGAGCTTTTAAAACATAAGCACCATATTCTTTAAGAGATGCTTCTTGTTCCTCCGATAGAACAAAACCTAGAGGAGGAAGAGCTTGTCTTGTTAAAATAAAAGCACTGGGAGTTCCTTTAAATTCTTTCCACATCTGGGTCACTTCAAAAGCAGAACAAGGCCTATAAACAGTCAAATTAGGGATGCTTCTTAAGGAAGTGAGATGTTCTATGGGTTGATGAGTGGGGCCATCTTCTCCCACATAGAAACTGTCATGAGTAAAAATATAAACCACAGGAAGATTCATCAGACAAGATAACCGAAGTGCAGGTTTTAAATAGTCTGAAAATACAAGAAATGTTGAACAGAAAGGAACAAGATCTTCATATAAGGATAATCCATTGGAGATGGCAGCCATAGCATGTTCTCTGACTCCATAAGGAATATATTGAGCGTGTTTTTGAGTGATGGGTCCTAAGGTACTCTGAGCAAGATCAGCGGATCCTCCTATGAAGTTAGGATACTGACTGATGATATGATCCATGACTTTACCATTGAGAACCCTTGTAGATTCGTTCACTTGGTCATTTAAAGGAGGCATATTAGATAAAGAAAAGACAGGGTTCTTGTGAGAAGAAATGGTTGAGATACGAGAAGGTTCTGTGGACTTAAATGAATTTAAAAGATTTACAGAATCCCAACATTTTTGAGGGATCTCAAAAGATCTGTCAGGATTGAAATCTTTAAGTTCTATGGAAAGTTTCTCATAGAGGGATTTTTTAGTGGAGATGACATCATCAGCGGTCAGTGGGTTTCCATGAACCTTAGGAAGACTTTCATAGGGAGATCCATATCCTGCCAGTGTTTTACAGGATATGAGTAGAGGTTTTTGAGAATGAGGAGTTTGAAGAGCCTTATCGATTTCTTTAAAGTTATGACCATCAATACTTTGAGTTTGCCATCCATAAGATTCAAAACTGAGAAGTTTATGATCTGTTGTGGAAAGATCGCAATGACCATCAATGGTAATATTATTATCATCCCAAAGAACAGTGAGAGGGACTTTTTGATGTCCTGCAAAAGAGACTGCTTCTAAGGCTACACCTTCCATGAGACAACCATCTCCAGCAATGCAATAAACATGTCCTGGACGCTTTGTATAACGAGAGGATAATGCTTGGCCTACAGCCATAGCTAAACCTTGTCCTAAAGGTCCTGTGGTACAAATAATGCCTTTATGAGGATCTCTTTCAGGATGACCAGGGGTATGACTTCCCAGTTGTCTAAAGTTTTTGAGATCATCCCAGGTGAGTGATCCCTTCGATAAAAAAAGAAGAGCGTAAAGTAAACTGCTACAATGTCCATTGGATAAGATGAAAGTATCTTCTTCTTGTAAGATCTTAAAATACAAAAGAGCACCAAGATCTGCACAACCTAGCGGTGCCCCAATATGTCCTGATTTAGCCTTTAAGACCATATCTAAAGATATGAGACGGAGAGCAAAAGAAATCAGTTTAAAATCATCCATATGATTTTCAAGTTTAAGAAAAGAAGTCATGTGATTCCTATGTAGGATTTAAGTATAATCGATTAAGGTGTTTCAGTATTTCTTGAATAATAGGTTCTAATCCAGCATAAATGCCATTTTCTACACCCTCATCATAACGAAGACTATGAAAAGCACCATTTAAACCTATGATTTCTTCATCACTTCCTACCATCTTATAATAGGTGTTTCCTTTAATTCTAGGGAGATGAGCGAGTATTTTTTTGTCGCTAAGTTGGATAATATCTACAGTAACTAAGAGTTCAAGATTCTCAGTTTCTACAGATACAGGAGGAATTTTAGGATTTGCTAAAGCTAAAGGACAAGATATTTTATAACTTCCTAAGTAAGCAGGAGCAGGTCCTAATAATCCTCTACAGTCTTGAATATCTGTACTCCATTGGTATCTATCATCTACATGCATATCTACCATCCACTGCGCTTTATCTTGAGTCGTCAGATAAAAGTATTGTAAAGAATCAACGACCTGCCTCACACGAGTGGTGAGTTTTTGGAAGACTCCAGAATAATTTGTAGAATCCATCACCGATGGAACGTAAATACCTACGATCTTAGCGGGAGGAACTCCCGTATGACTAAACCCTGCGGTACAGAAGTTAAGACTGAAACTAAGAAAAAAGAGGAAGAAATTGGCCATTATCATGCAAAGCTTTAACATCTGAGTAACCACCTAGAAACTTATCATTAACAAAGATCATAGGGACAGTTCTCCATCCCTTATTCTCTTCAGAGAGTTTCATTCTTAATTCTGGATCACGATCTAAATTGATCTCTTCATAACTCAGATTCAGTTTTTTAAAGAGATCTTTAGCTTGATTACAGTAAGGACACGTAGACGTAGTGTATATTTTTGCATTTGTCATTATAACCTCTAATATAGACTCACAGTATCGTGAAAGTGTTCAAAAGAAAAGATATAAAATTATGGGAATTTTCATTTTAGGCCAAGGTTATGTTGGTTCTTACTACGCACAAAGTTTAGAGAGATCTCAATTTATAGGAGGAACTTCTCGGAGAAAACAAGACTTAAAAATACATTTTGATCTCAACCAAAAAGACACTTGGAAGAATCTCATTCCGTATCTTTCGAATTCTGAGTCAGTTCTTTGGACATTCCCAGCAGCAAAGCATGAATCGGATATTGATCTTTCTTTAGAATTTTTTCAAACGTATTTAAAAAATCATTTTACGTTACTCCTAGGAAGCACTTCCCGTTACAATCCCCTATTCCCGGATGCTTGGGTCAATGAAGATACATCTCTTTATTTAAATCAGCCTAGAGTCTTAGCTGAAGAGAAACTTAAAGATGCAGGAGCTTGTTTACTCGCTTTAGCCGGAATCACTGGCCCAGGAAGAGATCCTATTTTGTGGTTAAAGCAAAGAAAAATACCTTATGCATTTAAATATTTTAATCCCGTTTCGTTACCTTTAATCTTAAAAGCTATTTCAAGTTTAATGCATTTAAAACCTAATGGAGAAAGTTATTGTCTTTGTGATGGATCACCTAAAACATGGAAAGATACAGCAGATGATTATTATTCTTTGGGTAGGTTAGAACAAGAGTTTGTGTTTCCTTATTACACAACGACTTTTGATAGTAAAAGAGTGAATAGTGCTAAAATATTGAAAATACTCAATCCTTAAAGCTGTAAAAAATTAAGTTTTCCTCCTGTTATTTTTAATCCCTTGAGTTCTGTGAACAATACTGGATAATAGAGTAGTCTTTGAGACGTATTTGAAATACACATATCTTATGAGAGGATAATGTTAGAATGGAGATCAATCAATTAGATAACAAGGGTATTGTTACCGTTGAGTCTCTTGTTGCAGGTTATCAATGGATTTGTGTTTCTCCTGGTTACATGGGGGGCATCCCGCTATTTTTGGCAAGCGTATTTCCGTTGAGCTCATCCTTGATTTTATTTTACAGGGTATGACCATTGAAGAAATTTCACAGGATTACGACCTTCCTATTGAAGCTGTACAAGAGGTCATGCGTTTTGCGCAAGAGTCTGTGATTGCGAGAAAAGTTGGATGAAAATTCTGGTTGATCATAATTTAAGACCGTCTATTTTTCAGCTACTGATAGATTTTGGTTTTGAAGCTGAAAGCGCTGCTTTTAATTCGATGCAGAATTTTACAAATGGAAAGCTTTGTACTGAAGCATATAATCTTGGGTTTAATTGTATTTTGACACAAGAGGTAATTTAAAAATTAAAATCCAGAAAATGACGGAGCTGCAAAATAAATTTTTTCATATTTATTTTTAAATATTTATAGAACAAATAGCCAAGCTATTCACATTGAATGATATTCATCCATATTTTTATAATAAGATTTCATTGTTGGTTAAAGATAGTTAGATTTTGATGGGTAATAATACATTAAGGAGGCGATATAATTTTTTCAGCACAAAATGCTAATACTCCAAACATTAAGTGACACATGGCTTTAATAGGACCTTTAACTCTTAGATAACGAGCACCATAAGAATCTTTTAAGGCTGAGTTAGTTCTTTCCGCTGTAGTGCGTGCCTTATATAGTCGTTAGCTAATGTATTTGCACACAAAATAATGAAACTAAACTAGCTGTATGTT
>CANGWC010000056.1 GCA_947457515.1 Silvanigrellaceae bacterium | reverse complement strand
TAATTGCTTATAAAAATCCAAAAAAATCAAATTATTTTTGAATTTTTGGGGTGCGGAATGTCGGTTTTAAAATAAGGATAACTAAAAATTCGCATGTTTTTTTGTTACTTTAAATAAGGCCTCTAAAGGAGACTTCTTTTTTTATAAAATATTGATATTGTTGAATATTAAATTTTTTGGAGGGGGGTCGAGCAGTTACGATTTTTGTTGATTCCCATTTATGCTCATTTCTAATATTTAGAAGTTCTTTTTTATCAGTGATTGCAAAATGTAAAATACCATTTGGATGAACGGGAGGGCATGGAATGTTAATTTCAGAAGAAACTAAAACATTAAAATTCCATAAAATAGAGAAAGCAAATAACTTCCTTAAAATATGATCAATCAATTGAATCTCCTTTAGCTCTCTATTTCTTTGTTTAAAGAATTTTAAGACGCGCAACATCAGATAAAACCTTTATTTTCAGGTAATAGCAATAATAAAAATGATGATGGCCTTCTCATCCTTAGAATAAAAAGGTGAGTGATAGTAGGGATTATTTTTTGTTTTGTTTCCTAAATTCCCCGGGAGACACATAAGTGGAGGATGACCACATGCCTTTACGAAACTTCTTAGCTTCTTCTTCCAACTTTTTGCACTCTTGAATCCTTTGATACCCTTTAGGAGATTTACCTTTGTAGCACTCCGCTAATCCTTCTTGAACAAGGTTAAGGTTAACGCTTGAACCTTTGACTTTGATGTCCCCTAGAATGCGTCGATATTTATCGACTCCGTAGATATCAATTTTAACCCATTGGTTTTTGACCCTTCGATTAAGGTGATTTTTACTTTCTTCTCCATAAGGTTGTTTTCCTGACTTCCCCCATTCTGGAGCATCAATCCCTACAAGTCTTAAAGGCAAGATCAGATTTTCTCTTAATTTAACCTGACAGGTATCTCCATCATTACAACTTAAAATATAATAAAAAGAGTCCTGGTTATGATTCCAAACAGTGGTGATCAAAATCACTAAACTGATCATCAATAGGATCAGTTCTTTTTTCTTGAGGAACTGATATCGAAGATTAAATGTCTTAGATGCTGCTACCAAAAAGATTTCCTATCTTATGAAATATCTTGAGAAGGTGGCTCTGGAGGAACATCGGTGAGTTGTTTTTGATTTAGCCACTGCAAAATTCCTCTTCTTGTATAACGAATAGATTTCATCTGTATGCATTCATAAAGAGCATACATGAAGTCTCGAGGAGATGAGTATCGACTTTTGTATTTATAATGAAGAGCTTTACTCAAAATATTTTGAAGGGCTTTTGTCAGTTGAGGGATAGGAGTTTGAATGTATTGAAATCTGATTTTTTTCATTTCAGCTATCATACTTCTGGGATCTGGATTGTGTGTATTAAAAAGCCTACGTCCTGTTAAGAGTTCATAAAGAAGAATCCCTGCACCATAGACATCTGACTCTACTGTAATAGGCTTATAAAGTAATCTTTCTGGAGATTGATAACCTAAGGTGCCTACATTCATGCCTTCATAGTTCTCAACTTCGGAAAGGCAACTCAATCCAAAATCTGCAACAAGAACAAGTCCATTATTCTGAACAAGGACATTAGAAGGGGTAATATCAGAATGTATAATGTCTAAACAGTGAAGATGTTCTATTCCTTGAAGCATATCTAATACGATGGAACAAGCTATCATAGGAGGTAGAGCCCCCACTTTACTGATGAGTTTTCCAAGGGTGTGCCCATCTATGAAAGATGTCACAATATGAGCATGGGGTGGATTTAAGTTAGCTTCAATAAATTGCACACAGTGACGATGATTGACCCGGGCATGAATCATCGTTTCTTTATGAAAAAGACCTAAGATTTTAGAACTCTTTTGAAATTTAGAATGAATCAGTTTTAATGCAACAATATTACCTTTAGTCACATGCACTGCTTTATAAACTTCTCCTAAACCACCTTCTCCTAATTTACTTAAGATCTCGTAGTTTCCAATAATAGAGGGTAATGAACTCATGTTGTCTTTCGTCGTGATCCACGTATGTATTGTCTATGAAATCTTTCTAAAGAATTTAAAGAAGCATACCCTGCGAATCGAGCAAGTGCTTCCGGGGACTTTTGAGATTCCATAAGTGTTTTAATGGCATAGTTTCTGAGACTTTCTGCATTATAAGGAGTGCTTACAGTTCTTTGGCAGAATGTATACACTGCAGATTTTAAAGAATGCCGATGAAATCCATCACTCACCTGTTCATGAGTATTGGTCTTAATAGAATAAAAAATAAAGTCCTGAGGATGAATAGAAAGATGCAATTCTTTTCGTAAAGTTCTCAGATCTTCTAAAGCAACTGTAAGTTCACTGGAGATCTCTAAATTTCTTGCTCTTTGGCCTTTAAGATTAAGAGTATTTAAAGTCACATCTCCCCATGTTAAAACAGCAGCTTCCGTAGCTTTAAGTCCATACTCCCCTAAGAGAAGAAACAAAACCAAATCTCTGACTCCTCTAGGATTTTTGGTTTGAGCTTCCTTAAAAAGAGCGTTTTTGATTTCTTGAAAATGTTTGTTGGTGACGATTAAAAGATCATGTTTGGGTTGTACGGGAGATTTCCAATCAAGACTGGGAGCTGCTGCAAGCATTTTTTCTTGAACAAGAAAATGAAAAAAAGATCGAATACTCATCAGTGCTCTTCTCACACTTGCATGGGAGTTTCTGCCTTTTTGTTTTAAGAAATGTAACCATTCTTCTTGTGATTGATAGTCTTCTGGGTTCATCTGATTTTGATGAAGAAACTCCATAAATAAATTTATATCGTTTCGATAAGCAGATAACGTATTAACTGATCTTCCGTTTTTCCTAAGGGTATTTAAAAATCTTAAAACTAAAGATGCATCATGCATGAGTATTTTCTTCAAATAATTGGGTCACTTCTGAGCTTACAGCGTATTCTAATATCATATCTTCTCCTATTCTATCATGAGCTAAAAGTTTATGGCGACAAGCTTTTGTAAGCATCTGTGGCTCTTCATAGGGATGTTGACCGTTTCTTAAGAAAATGGGTGCAATAAAAATATGCATGATATCTGCTAAACCTGATGATAAAAACATTTGATGTATCCGGGTTCCTCCTTCTACCATAAGACTTTGGATAGATTTAGGTAATGTATTGAGAATCCAATGAATATGATCTTTGAAATTCAAAATTTCAGGTAACATTATGATCTGAACTTGAGGCGAGTTTCTTAAAGTTTGAGATAAAGGACTTTGCATATCCCAATTCTTTTCAAGGATAAAATACATCAGAGGAGAAGTTTCACTGAGAGTCAGACTTTTAAGTTTCTCATGAAATTCTAGATTTGATCTATGAAAAAGATCTCCCAAAGGATCGTAGACCATTCGTAATGGCTGTCTTTGAAGTTCCCCATTAGGATACCTAGCTGTTAACTTAGGGATATCTTCAATCAGAGTCCTACCTCCAATAAAAATGGCATCATATTTTTGTCTGAGCCAATGAGTATAATAAGAGCTTTGACTCCCTGAGATCCATTGGGATTTATTTTGGTAGTCTACAAGATACCCATCTAAACTTTGGGCCCATTTCAATGCTATGATTGGCTTCTTATGAAGAGTATGAAACAGAAAAGGCAGATGCCATGCTGTGGTCTCCTTCTCCATCTGACCTATATCTAGCGGAATACCCATATCTTTTAATTTTTGAATACCTAATTCACTCAGAAAAGGATCTTTTCGAGAAATAAAGATCTTTTGAATGGGTTTTCCTACAAAGAGATCAGTGCAAGGAGGCTGTTTTCCGTGATGGTGACAGGGCTCTAACGTGACATAGATCTGACATTTCTCCCACAAATGCTTGGGAATATCACCTAAACCCTCAAAGGCAACCTTCTCTCCATGTTGTCCTCCATAAGACTGAGTATACCCTCTAGCAATCACAGTATCTTGACAAACAATGACACATCCCACACTGGGATTAGGAGAAGCAAAACCTGCTCCCTTCATTCCTAAAATATATGCTTTACCCATATGATCTAATTTTAGAGAATAATCTTCTTTAGGATTAAGGATTTGAGGTAGATAACCCCCACTTAAATAACCCTCTTTTAAAAGGGGCCTCTGAGATACACTGAAAAAAGTCATTGACAAAGCCCTCTATTTTAATTAATACTTCCATGATTTGGCATGGATTTTATGGAAACACAAGAAATTATCACTCAGTATCAAATGCACCCTAAGGACAAAGGCTCAGCACCTGTCCAAATTGCATTAATGACTCAACGTATCACTTCTCTTACAGAGCATTTCAAAGTTCATAAGAAAGATCATGCTGGCAAACGCGGTCTTCTTGGACTTGTGAGCAAAAGAAGATCTCTTTTAACTTACCTTCGTAAGAAAGATTCTGAAAAATACGCTGAAATCTTAAAATCTCTGTCCCTTAGAAAATAAAAAACTAATTTATTTAAAATACTTGGCTTTATTTATCTTTTTAAAACTAAAGAATATTTAAAAAAAGTCGAAACATAGAACATATTTATCCTTCAAGGGAATTTTATGTTTTATGTCTTTTCGCTTTTTCTGATGTACTTTTGTGCGCCTGCCGATAAATCTCAGGTCCAAAGTGTTAAGGAATACACTGTCACTGC
Source organism: Silvanigrellaceae bacterium (assembly GCA_947457515.1). Taxonomy (GTDB): domain Bacteria; phylum Bdellovibrionota_B; class Oligoflexia; order Silvanigrellales; family CANGWC01; genus CANGWC01. The sequence continues at coordinate 2,584 of CANGWC010000056.1, read as the reverse complement.
CACAGATATTCCAACTTGTGATAAAGCTGCATACCTAGCCTGCGTCAATCCAGGTAAGGGTGGCGAATTAGAATGCGCCAAACAACATAAATGTTCTGCAGTTGTGTTAGCAGATGTGGATAATCCTAATGCTATTTTAGCCGCACAAAATACAGCTACTCATACGCCTAATGTCACAAGCTTCTCTTTTGGAAATAATACTCATCTTAATACTGTAGCTCCTACAGCGGCTTATCCTGGTCAAACAGTTTATGACGCTAATTCAGGAACTTATGTTCCTGTGCCTCAAGTTGCATCCCAAACCCAACAGGTTGGAATCAGTGAAACTCAAATGAATGCTCAAGGTTATGCTACTGCTGCTCAATGTGCAGCTACTTTAGAAAGTTGTATGCAGTATTTAGGAGGAGTCGATGCTTGTTACAGTGGAGATAGCTCTGAAAAACGTTATCAGTGCCCTAAAAATGACGGAAGATATGAAACTTATCTCAAAATAGAAAATGCTAATGCCTCAGATCCTACCTGTACTTTATCCACTCTGAGAATTTGTTTAAATGGTAAAGGTGGAGATTCTTGTTATGGACAAATAAAAGGAAATAACTGCCAAAGCTACAGGGTTTTCCAGAAAAAAATCGTTAAATCAAAATAAAGGGACATAATATGCAAAAAATAAATCTACTCATTATCTTAAGCTCTCTCCTTTTTTGTAATAATCAAAATAGCACTTCTGATGCTAAAGCAATCCGGGGAACTTATTGTGATGACATACCAGATTATAAGATTTGTACTAATGGTAATGGTGGAGCTGCAGCGTGTGCGAAAAAATTTTCATGTACTGATCGAGCAAGTGCTCTCATATCCGCATTAGCAGCTACGTCCTCTATTGGCACTGCCAATTGTTCTGAAATTAACAATACTATTGGAAATACAGACATAGGATTTTACGACCCTGTTTCTAAAGGATGTCAATATTCAACTCTGACACAATGTGGTGAAACTGGTACTACATTTTATAATTCGATCTCACAAAAATGCGTTTCTTTTTTTGTGACTCAAGATGCTCAAACATGTAGTCCTATAGCCAATAGAGTCAGTCTATATGATTCTTTGACTAGAAGTTGTTCTTATATTTCGACATCCGATGCTGCTCGATTTGGTATAAGTTCTAACATAGGAGTTACCCCTAATACTGTTGCACCAACTCATAATACTGTGAATCCTCAAGCATGTTGGATTACTAATGGCAAAATATCTGATACCACGGGTGCATCTGTGAATATACAAAATGCCGGATGGATTGATTACACTTGTCCTCCACTAACTTTTAATCCACAGACAAATACAATTCCTGATGCTTATAAATATAAAGCAGAAAATAAGTCAATCGTATTACCTTCAACATGTGCTTTTAATACGGATACAAATGTAGTTTACTTATCTAAAGATCTATCTCAAAATATTATTTCTCCCTTAAGGAGTATTTCTCAGTACAAACAAGCATGCGATGTTTACTTTATTAAAATTATTGGTGAACCACAAACTACTACTGCTACGCTAAATCCTCCTACGCCAATTATGACAAGTAATTTTGTGTTAGAAGATGATTACCTCTCTTACTGCAGAACTAATGGATCCGATAAAAATTATGCTAGAGGTATCTGTCAGGGAGCTCTTTCAACTTTAGGAGATCCTTCTTTAGAAACGACTCCTGATTTTAAGAGCTGTTTGGATCAGTGCTCTAAAGCAAAATAATACGATCATTCAAGCCTTAGAGATTATTAACTTTACGTGATTATAAGACTAAACACTAGATCTGCAAATCAACTTCTAACAAATGATATAAGGAGATCATAATTTTTTTGATCTGCTGCTTGAAGTGCCTTAATGTAAAAACTTCTTGTCTCATCTGAACGAGCTGTGACACCGCCCCAAGAAAATATCTTAATGTTATGTCTTTCTAATAGGATGTCACATAAAAGACGTGCATGACGACCATTACCATTAACAAAAGGATGAATACTCACTAAACGATGATGAAATCGCACCCCAATTTCATCCCAGTCAAATGACTTATTCTGTATCCAGAAATGAGTATCATCAATTAAATTTTTTATTTTAGAAGGGATTTCAGGCCATGGTACACCAATATTTTTGTCACTAACGCGAAACACGCCTGCCCATTTCCACACATCACCAAACATTTGCTTATGTAATTTCATTAAAAAAGTTATACTTAATGGATTAGACTTACGATTACGCTTTATCCATTGCATTGCCTTCGTAATATTAAGGTTTTCAGCTTCATTTAGCTCAGTCATTAAATTAATGTGTTTGAGTTTTAAACCTTTAGATTCATTGAGATCTATAGTTGTTGCGCTTTCTGATAACGTGAGTTCGGGATAAGGATTCAATTACCGAGGGTATTATAAGATATTGACATATATGATAAAAGTAGTGGCACAAAGGAACTACTCAATATGCCACATAAAGAATTATTACCTCTTATTTTCTGTATAGTCGATGACTTTTGTAAAAAATTTGAACCTTATTATAAAAATCAGTTAAAAAAAGAAGGCTCTAAGATAAG
>CANGWC010000055.1 GCA_947457515.1 Silvanigrellaceae bacterium | reverse complement strand
TTTAGATTTGAAATGATATAATTGCAACTCCTTATACTTTAATTCTTGGTTTTTCTAGGAGGGTGCTCAATGTCGGTTAAAAGGACTGATTGTGGATGAAATTGGAGTGTTATTCGGTCTCTATTCAGTAGCTAAACTTTCTATTATTGGTGGTGGATTTGATGGTTATCTTCACAATGTTTTAGAATCTTCTGTACAAGGAGTCCGTCCGATCTTTGGAAATAACCTCAGTAGAACTCCAGAAGCTGTTATCTTAAAAGATCATAAAGCTTGTTTAACATTTCCAGATACTGACTCTATGAAAACGTTTCTTTTTAGATGGATTGGAGGAGAAGCTGATTCCCAGATGGAAAAGATCTCTCAAAACAGTAAAAATCTTTGGACATCTTTAGAAGACGTTTCTCAAGATATTATTCAAATGTAACCAAGCATAGTATTTGTATTGGATAACTTTTAGAGAAAAGATTAAAAGTTCAAAGTAGCTAAATACTCTAATACTTCAGCAAAAGAACCAAAACATGGTTTAGATCCTTTTGGAGACTCATCATACACAATCATAAGATTATCGATAAGCCCAAAATCTTCTACCAAATACTCATCATGAGTCACTCTAGATTTATATTCTGTAAGACTATCGGTATAAAGAATAACTTTTTTACCTAAAGCATCGGCAAAGCCAATTTCATAGGCTGTGCCTGGATCGATGGAAGGACCTCTAAAAGGAGAGATATTAGCCACTACGTAATCACAAGCACGGATCAAATTAATGTTCTCTTTATAAATAATAAGAGAAGCTAAAGGATCGCTCAGATCAACTTTATTATCTAAGGGAGCGAGTCCATGATAACCAATGAGTTTTAGGGCGTTTTTGAGACCTTCAAGATGCTCTACAGCATCATATCTAAAAACATCAGGGCCAGCGAGATAAACTTTTTTTGGACTTGCCATAAGACTCTCAAAAATCAAAAGAAAAACTATAAACATCTTAACCTCTTTAATGGAACACTTCTAAAAAGAAACTTCAATTCCTGTCTGTGAACTTAAAAGAAACTTGGTTGGTTTACCAGAATCTCTGACTTTTACCCTAGCATCATAAAAAGCAAATACTAAAGAAGTGTAAAACTGAGGTAAGGAAACATTATATTGAGAAAAGACATATCTTAAGATGGGAGTTAAGAAGAAGGCATTAGCCTGAGCAGCATCTATTCTATGACTGTGTACAATAAGATTCATATCTAAAGCACTTTGGATATGATCGCTGAACCTATAGATAGGTTGTAAGGCAAAAGAAGACTCAAACTTCTGATGCACAAAAGTATAATCTCGAGGAAGCAATCCACCATTTACGATGATGTATTCTTGAGCCGGGGTGGCTAACTTATTATATGTCACATAAAAAGCTGTCAAAAGACCCATTTTATCATCGGACCACTGTCCACCATGGCTGATTCCTAACTGTTGATTATGTTTAGGAACAAGCTCTGTAGGGTTATTTGCTTCCCAAGCTGCCCAAGTGGTCACGTTGGCTAGAGGAGTGATCAGTGCAAATCCTAATTTACCTTGAGCAAAATCAGCTATGACAGGAGTGTAATTCTTCATCCCTCCAAAGTATTCTCCAGAAACCATGGGAGCGATTAAGACATTGTCACTGAGTTTATGTTCGTACCTTGCAACAATATGATGTTTTAAGGGTCTGAGATCTGCATCTAACTTTCTAATATCAAAAGCTAAATAACCTTTTCCGCCGTAAGGAGAAGTGTAGGCTAAACCAAAACCTTCAGCTCCTGTGGAGAAAGGAGAATAAATATCTAGAAGTCTAATTTCATCAAATACAAGATTACGAACGCCTCCCCATAAGGTCCAGGTTTCATTCAATACAGATTGTAGATAAAGATTTGTGAGTTGGAAGTTTGTATTATTCCAAAAAACATTCCCTCCATTTTGAAGTCCTAAGGTGATAGTATTAGATTTGGATAGGTTCTTATCCAGTTGTAAGTAGATGTAATCAGGGGATCCAATATGTCGACTCTGTGGTGGTCCTGGAAGGTTGACTACATCCGATGGAGGCAACCCGGGACGGAGTCCCCCTTGGTATCCCCATCGAAAATATCCACTGACTCCTTCTGCTTTTAATGCAGATATAAAAAACAAGTTAACAGCCAGTAAATTAAGTAATAGTATACATTTTTTGAACATGGTATTATGTATACCTACAACACTGTATTTATTCAAGGAATCGCAATGATAGAACAAATTCAAGCAATCATAGAAAGCAAAATCAGACCTAATCTTCAAATGGATGGAGGAGATATTGAACTTATAGACGTGGAAGATGGCATCGTTAAAGTTAAACTTATGGGTGCTTGCTCCCATTGTCCATCCAGTACTCTCACCCTATATCAAGGTGTTGAAAAGATGCTTATGGAAAACATTCCTGAAGTTAAAGGCATTGAACAAGTATGGTAGTAGACCAACTCAAAACATTAGGTCTACCTTCTCATATTAGCTCTTTAATGAATGAAATCCCTTGGAATGAAAGACTTTCTCATCCAGAAAACATCTCTCAATCCTCCAAACTGATCTTTATCAGTGAAGGGCTCTCTTTAAGTGCAAAAGAATCCATTGAATCTTTTTTAAAGCCTTATCTTGATGGTAAAACTCTTTACTTTCAAAAGGCTATTATCAATGAAGCAACGCCTAGAACTGCTCCTCAAAAACCAACATCTACTCCCACTCTTTCTCAAACTCCCTATAAAATTATTGCTGTTTCCAGTGGTAAAGGAGGAGTTGGTAAAAGTACTGTCAGTACAAATTTAGCCTTAGGTCTTCAACAACAAGGTTATAAAGTTGGTCTATTAGATGCAGATATCTATGGTCCAAGCATTCCCACTTTCTTTGGGATCTCAGAAGATCCTCAAGTCAATGAAGAAACCAATAAAATCATTCCCCTCGAGAAGTTTGGAATTAAACTCATGTCTTTTGGTTTCTTCACATCTCCAGATGTTGCTGTGATTTGGAGAGGACCTATGGTTATGAAAGCTCTTCAACAATTCTTCTTTCAAGTGGAATGGGGTGACATTGATTTTCTCATTTTAGATCTTCCTCCGGGTACAGGAGATACCCAAATAACCATTATTCAAAGTGTCACTTTAGCCGGTGTTATTGTTGTAACCACACCCCAAGAAGTGGCTATTTCAGATGTCTTAAGAAACATATCTCTTTTCAAGAAAATGAATATTCCTGTCTTAGGAATCATTGAAAATATGTCTTTTTTTGAAAATCCTGAGTCTAAAGAAAAAATCTATCTTTTTGGAAAAGACGGTGGATTAGAACTCTCCAAGAAACTCGATCTTCCTTTTATCGGTCAAATCCCCCTCATTCAGGGATTAAGAGAGATCAGTGATCACGGAATTTCTTTAATGCAGGATATCAATCATCCTGCTCGAGGAATATTTCTAGACTTAGCAGCTAATGTTGTAGGTCGCCTAGGTTCATCACCACAAGAAATGACTAACTGATCTCTTAAGAAGAGAGCTCTATATAACTGTCTCCCTAAATCCTGATCTAAAAATTCTAGACCATATGAAATATGAACTTTATCTACTTCAGTCCAGATGACTTTGCCTTGCATTTGCATCAAATGATTGAGTTTTGAATTAAGTGTATTGGTGAATTTATTTTTTTCAATAGAGTTTAAAGGAGGGATATAAAGCTCTATAATCTCTCCAGGTTTAATGGACGAAAAATTCTTTTTGTAGGTACTTAAATCAGCAATATCAACTTCTATTTTACAACCACCGGCACTGCAATTCTGAACATTCAAGGGAAACTGTATATCCAGTAAAGGAAACAAGACTCTTCCTTGAGCTGCTAATGAAGTCAGTAAACGTCTTTGACATCGATACACACCTAAGCTGTATCTTCTGGCTATACTGACAACTTTCTCTGTTTCTAAGGGTTTTTTAATCCAATTGAGACAATCTTCATGTCCATGTAACTGAGCTTGAATTGTTTTTTCAACTTCATCGGATTCAAAAGCAGTGATAAGTACAGGAATATCAGATACCTCTTTAACTTTAGCTGCAGTATAAGCTCCATTAGATCCGGGAAGATCGTAATCTAAAATAATGGCATCTAATGACTCTTGAGAAGCAATTTTTTCAAGAACCTCTTCACAGTTTTTAGCAAGAACAACTTGAACACCTGGGAAGTTATCTTTAAAAATTTCACTTGTGATGACCAGGCTAGACTTTTGAGTATCTGCAATAAGTATACGCTTTATTGCACTCATTTATTCAGCTCTAGGTGAAATAATTTCTTTGGTTTCAGATTCTTTAAGTTGTTCCGCAGAAACAGGGTCATTTTGGATCAGAATTCCATTTTCCCATATAAAATTCGTTGTTAAACTCTCAACTTTAGATACAGCCCAATGCCCATTATCGTAGACAAGACTTGCTCTATTCTTGACTTGAGTGATTGGGGATGTCTCTGGATTCTGTGGGGGTAACCAAGATTTATAAGTTAACGAAAATTCTAACGTGATATTTTTAGGATCAATGTCTTTTCGATCTAAAACTTCATACTGAGAAACTTGATAACGTCTTAATATATAGGCTCTCTCAAAAGCTTCATTATTAGCGTTTACTAAGGCGGCTTTAAGATCTCCCGTGGTAAAAGATATCAGGTCATCTTTTTGTGAAATATTTTGTATATTAACAGCACTTTCAATATAAGAATGCAATTGATCTTCTGGAGTTGGTTCTGTAGGCTTACTACAAGAATTCGGACAGCTTTGTAAAAAGGCAAGAAGTAAATAGAATATCATGATCTTCATGATATCTTTTTTTAAAAGAAATGAATATGAAGATTATTTGACTCTTTTAAGAACTACTCCAAAAAAACCATCTAAACTATCTGTATTTCCAGGATATATAATGATTTCATGATTAGATTTCAAATATTTCTGATAGTATGGATGAACTCTTTCTAAAATATCGTATCTTTGAAATTCTGTATGATTTCGTAAGAAAAGATCGATCTGCTCTGTGGTTTCTTCCGGTTCAAAACTACAAACTGTATACAGAAGTTCTCCACCTATAGCCACAGATGGAGCGAGATGTTCCAATATCTCTTTTTGTACCTGAGCATAATGTTCAATGTCCTGAGGTTTCTTTAACCATTTCATCTCTGGATGTCTTTGGATGACCCCTAAAGAACTGCAAGGAGCATCCAGTAAGATATGATTAAATTCTCGATTCAATTCACTCTTTGAGATATCTGCAGTTACTACAGGATTTCCTAACTTAAACCCAGCTCTTCTAATTTCATCATTAAGAATCTTAGCTCTTTTAGGATAAATCTCATAAGCAATGACTTTATCTTGATCAAATCCTTCATCGAGAAGACATAAAAGCTTTTTCCCGGGAGAGGCACAAGCATCTAGTAAATAGCCATCATGATCTTTATTCACTAATGATGCCATCAACTGTGAAGTTTCACTTTGAATTTGGTAAAATCCCTGTTGATAATAGGTACATTTCGTAATATCAGGTAAGCGAGATACCTGAACACACCCTTCTAACGGTAAAGGATTACAATGAATTCCATATTCTTTCAGGAAAAAGTAACTTAATTCTTCTGTGGTGATTTTCTTTTCAAAGACTTTTAGGAAATGCTGAGGAACTTCATTAGTCTTCTCCAGTAAAAACTCAAGACGTTTAGCGGGAAGATGATCATTCCATCTTTCGATTAACCAAGGAGGATAAGAGTAATGCATGGAATAATAAGCAACAGGTTCTTTTTCTTTATCTGGTTTCTTAAAGTATTCCGTACGTCTCGCAACGTTTCTTAAAACACCATTAACAAAAGAAGCGGCATGTCCCACACCCATTGATTTGGTAGCTTCTACAGTTTCTGAAACAGCAGCTCTATCGGGAACCCGGTCCATATAATAGATCTGATACATCCCAATACGTAAAGCATTTAAAACTCTAGGATCCACAGCATTCAAAGGTCTATCGATCAATTTAGCGGCTATCCAATCCATCTTATAAAGCCATCGAAGGGACCCATAGACCATCTCATGGATAAAACTTCGATCTAGTCTTGTTAAATAAGGATGAGAAGCAAAACATGAATAGATTTCTTCATCTGCATGTTTCCGTCTTTGTAAAATATTTTTGAGCGCATCAATCGCTATCACTCGGGTCGTAGTACTTGTTTTCATAAACACATCTATTTTTTGTATTCATATCTTTAAATTTCAGTAAATACAATGAATTTCTTCAGATCTGATCTAGGAAAAAGTCTCTAAAGATAAACATTTAGGACATTTCCATCTATATTTTATGGATTTAAAATGACAAATCTGGCAAAGATAATCTTTTTGCACACCCTTAATTTTATGAGGAAATTTGAATAAGCTCTTCGCATTTTTAAGAGGTTGAGTAGAATTTAAAATCTCTTGAGATACTTGAAGATAATCACTCCAAGACTCCACGGAATATGTATTTGGTTTCTGAGATTCCTGTTGGTAAAAATCATAAGATAACATCCAAAAAGAGATTCTCTTTGATTCAGGCCATAAGATCTTTGCTTTTTCTAAAAGAAGAGGCTCTTCAGATCCTAATTTCATCTTTAAAATAAACGCATTACAGAGCTTATAAGAATAAACAGTGGATAATTCATGGGGTATCTTATGAAGGATCTTCCAAAGATCCTTCCATTTTTCCATAATAATCAGTTGATTCACATACCTTTTAAGGAAAGTGACATTTTGCGGAGAGTGAATATGTGCTTCATAAAAATAGTCATAACAAAGTTCTTTTAGGTTTATTTTTTTGTAGATATACCCTAATTCACTGCTCATGAGAGCTAAAGGAGCACTTTTCTGAGATAGGTACGGAAGTATTTTGTGAAAATATCTTAAAGATATCAAATAGTTTTTGTTATGTTTATGCCAATAGGCTAAAATAAGCCATTTAAATAGGTTTCTTTTCTTTTTGATCGTCTTTCTTCTCGAGAAACTTCTCACAAGAGAACGGTAGAACAGACCAATAATGATCCCACATAATACACTGACAAGACATATCCAAATCAGTTCATCGTTTTCCCAGTTTGGAGAGAGTAAGTAAAGTGAGTTCAAGACATTATCATAAGACTATTTGAAAAATAATTCATCTAATCAATTAAAATTTAATGTTTAAAAATTTGAGTTGTTATACATTTCTAAATCAAAATATATAACAATTTTTTTGTGAGCAAAGTCAGAGGATTTACATGAAGAGTATTAACGTGAGTTCGGGATAAGAGCTTCAAAAGCCAAATTTATACCCAAGCCCATGAGCACAAATAGCACCAAAGATATTGACAAAATAATTAGCAACACTTCGACTGCGGGTTTGCCATATAGAATATTTAATTTTAAGAGCTTTGATAGTATTTTCGACTACACCGCCTCGATTTCTTAAGTTAATAGCATCTTGGAATGGCACT
>CANGWC010000054.1 GCA_947457515.1 Silvanigrellaceae bacterium | reverse complement strand
TAGATCCATTGAACGTGGGGGGAAGGAAACCTTCCCCTTTGTTCTCTAATATTTGATCTTTTATCACGATCTTTGATTCCTTCTTCGCCCTTCAATTTATCTTAATTCTTTTTAAGACTGGTCTCACGTATTATTGGCACAGAGGGATGTCTTAAAGTTCCACCCGTCCAACTCCCCTCTTTAAAAACAGACCTCCCTACGTTTATGGTGGCTCAATCACAACCTATTGATTTAGGAGATTCAAGATGTGCTTATGGAGGAACAAAATATATTAATTGGACGGATCAAGGTAAGATTGATGGGATTTATACAGAAGGAATCGATACAGAATATTCTGAAAGAATAAGTTGTTTCGCTGTTCCTACAGGTAATATGACAACAGTTACTAAACCCGGAGATTTTAAAGTTATTGCAACGGATGTAGCCGTTGGAGATAAAGACTGTCCCCAAGGGGGAAAAAAATACGAATCTTTTATCGATGTAAATGGAAATAGTATTTACGATAGCACTTTAGATACCAATTATAATTCTAAGAAAATCTGTAATGGACTGAATGGCACAGCTTCATTGTCTGGAGCAAATGCTGTGATTGTGACAAGTATTTTAGCTAGCGGGAGCACACAGTGTCCTACTGGAGGAAATAAATCAGAATCATTTACAGATATGAATAATAATGGAACGTATGAATCTGCAATAGATACTTTCTACAGTGTTCGTTATACCTGCAATGGATCCCACAGTGTTACCACAACATCAGCTATTTCTTCAGGGGATGCCACCTGTCCTGGTGGGGGAACACAAATCAATATTTTTACAGATATCAACAATAATGGAACTTATGAATCGACCATCGATAAGAACAGTAACACTTACAAAGTGTGTAACGGACAGAAAGCTTTAGTCCTTTCCATAACTCTTGCTGTAGGAGACACAACCTGCTCCGCCGGAGGAACACAACTCACAACCTGTATTGATAGTAATGGAGATAACGCCTGTACATCAGGCCCAGATCTTAATTACTCCGTTCAGAAGATTTGTAACGGTCCGGGAGCAGGATTCCTCGTCACCACAGAAAACGCAGGATCCAATTGTAGAGCTGGGGGTTATCGATTAGATCGATTTCAAGATAATAATAATAATGCAGTCTATGATTCATCTGTGGATACAGGTTACACCAGTACCTATATTTGCAATGGACTGAATTGGCTCTCCAAGAGCACAGCCTTTACCACAGGGAACGGAACAGCCGGAGATAACACAGCGTGTCCTTTAGGAGGATCTCGATTTGAGTTTGGATACGATCATGTGAATTCCAGTAATGGAGCCTATTTTGTAGGAACCGATGGGGTCTTAGATACATTAGAAATTGTAGCCACTGCTACAGCGTATTCCTGTAATGGAACCAATGGAGGTGGAGCCGGGCCACTCATATCAAAGTTTCAAAATGACAGTGAAGGAACGAAAGCAAGATTTTATTGGGAAATTGTGACAGGAGATGGAGCAGCACCTACCATTAAATTAGGATACAGTTCCACAAAAGCAGGGATTCAAGCGTGGAATTGTGAAAGTTCACTGGCAGGAGTCACAGTTGTGACAGACTTTGCCAGTTGTACAGACACAACCTATCGAACGTCATCCAGTGGGAGCTTAACATCTAATGCAACGTGTGGATTTGATCTGAGTGCAGCTCCCTTTAGTACAAATCCATGGGATTATAGTTACTTTAAATTATGTGCTCAAAATGGGACAAGCCCTTATGCTCAAAGCATCACAAGTTTTAGAGTTGCTGGGAATGTTCCCGCAGGGATGGTCATGGTGCATCAAGATGATTGGCCCATTCATGAATTTGCGAATACCACGATCACTCCCTTTACCTATGCTATTGATAAGTGGGAAGCTTATTTAAGTGGAGGAGTTGTCACTAATGGAACACCTGGGGTTTGTACAGCAACAAATTGTGTTTCTAGTAGTACAGGGATACTGAGTAGTGTAAAGACTCAAACCCCAGCAGTAAATATAGATTGGTATGCCAGTCGCAAAGGGTGTGCTAATCGAACGGCAGCTGGATATACGGGTGCAAATACTTTAAGAACTATACATATGCAAACAGAGATGGAAGAGTTTGTGGCAAACTATGGAACGCCAGATGATCAATACGGCATTTATTCGGGTTCAAGAATTATTACAGCGTATGGTTATATTCTGGGTGGTTATTTAGGTTGTAATACAGATATGGCTCACGATTATACAGATACTGTCTATAATGGAAATGAATTTTTCCCAACAGGGGATATGGCTACCAAAAATTGTATTTCACGATATGGAGCCAGAGATCTGATTGGTAATTACGGTGAATTCTATGATGGATATTATGAAAATCTCACAAATAATGCCACAAGACAAAAATCAGTTTATTGGGGAACTGCGGATAAAGTCACTACTGTTATTAGTGATGCGGTATTAGGGTATGCGTTTCCAGTTACGACATTATCTACATGGGTGGGAGATTGGGATTATCAGAATCTTTTACCTAAGCCTCCTTATAATAATACAGCAGGCCCCAGTTACAAGTTCTTTGGTGATTATTTTACCACAAATTTCAGTGCAGCAACACGTATAACAGGGGGACTCGCTAATGCAGCCACTACTAATGGTACTATGGACGGGAGATTTAATAAAGATCTTGTTTACTCCCCAACTATCTCATATAGTAAATTTTCAACAAGATGTGCCATTGCTTCTCCCTGAATAGCAAAGAAGACTTTAAAAAATTTTAGGATACAATCAAAGCATTATTATAGTCGTTAGCCATAATTTTCTGACTAGTCTCTATATACTTTAACAAAGTCAGTTATTTTGAAACCTTTCATCTCATCTTATGAATCTAATTGGCAAGAAACCTTCCTTAAGACCTTTAAAAATCAAAATGATTTTGTTTTCTACTTAGGTAAAACACAGAAGTTCTTTGGCGATAAAGATCAAAAAAACCCTTCAGATCTTTACAAATTTCTTAAAAATGCAGGATGTCACACTGTAGATGTCTACGATATAGACCCAAAGAAACCCATAGCTTCTTTAGATAAAGTACATGCAGTGATGGAATACATTCCAGATGATTTTAAAGATAAAACACATGTTGTTGTGGGGAGTGGATCTCTTTTAGATACTATTAAGCATGCTCTTTATTTAAAATATGGAACGGAAGTTTCTTTATGGAGTATTCCTACAGCAACCAGTGTCACTGCATACAGTTCTCCTTTTGCTGTTTTAGAACAAAATTCTCATAAGAAAACCTATCCTTCTTTACTCCCATCTCGAGTCATTTGGGTAGAGCAGATCATTTGGCATGCACCTACTTTGATGAATCTCAGTGGACTAGGCGATGCTTTAGCGATCATCACCAGCAGTTATGATATCTGGTTTCAAAAATTTATCGGAGTTTCAACTCAATCTCTTTCACAAGATAAGGTTTACAGCTTAATTGATTTGATATTTAGCATTCAGGATTTGAGCTTTCCTAAGCCACTCACAGATCTTTTAATACAATTAGGATTAATGTGTGGAGAGTGGGGATCTACATCGATTATCAGTGGATTTGAACATGCATTGAGTCACACACTAGATCTTTTGAGTCATGAATATGATCTTTTTCCTTTGCAGTCCCATGGATTGCAAGTGGGGTTAGCAACATTGACTCTCACAGGTCTTGAAACGTCTTTACATAATGTCCCATTAAAAGAAGATAAAACAGAAAAAATTAAAGCACACTGTAAACTTTTAAAAGTTCCCTATGCCCACGCAATAGAAATCTATCAGTATAAAAGAAACATCTTAAAAAATGTTAATTTAAAAAAATTTCAGGAAGAACAACCTTTTAAAGTGAGTTATAAGAAACTTCAAAAATTTATGGTTTCTCATAATATTCCCATAACCGCCGAAAGTTTGGATATTCCTTTAAAGGAATTTAATTGGGCTTTAAACTACGCACCTTTTTATAGAGATCGAATCAGTTTTTGGGATGGCCAAATCATAGAAAAGTTATGAATTAACTCAGTAGAGATCCTAATTCTGAATCTGGATGAGGGAATACTGGGTAGGGTCTATCCTCTTTATCTACAGTGCAAAGAAGCATTCCTTGACTGATGCCAAATCTCATTTTTCTTTCTTTAAGGTTACTTAAGATAAACACTTTCTTTCCAATAAGATCTTTAGGATCGACGTATTTTTGGAGTCCTGAAAAGAGGTTCTTGATATCTTCAGGGTCTCCACAGTGAACTTTAAGATTAAGAAGACTATGGGAGTCAGGAACAGGAGTGCATTCTGTCACAAGAGCAACTCTGATGTGTATTTTTTGGAATTCATCTAAAGTGATGGTTTGAGAAGTTGAAGATTTAGGAGAGGCTGCTTTGATCCCTTTGGAAGGATCTTGAGAGGGAGCAGTTACTGTTTCCGTAGGTATAATTAACTTAGGATATAAAGTTAAATGTTGAAGGCAACGAAGGGTATTCCCAGTTTTAGGGAAGTTATCATCAATGGCTTTAGCTGCAGCAGGAAAAAATAAAGAAAGACTAGGTACTAAGAATTTTAAAGCTCCTGCAACAGGAGCTAGAATTTCTTGTTTTAAAATAGGATCTTTTTGTTTCCAAGGCGCGGAGTCAGTGAGATATTTATCCAGATCTCTGAGTATTTTTTGGATGTATCCAAGATAATCAATATAGAGAAAGCCATTTTCTAAAATACCATCATTAAGATCAAGAGATTTTTTTACAAGATCGTGATCTAAAGGAATGGTGTGTTCTGTAAATATCTTTGAAACTCTTGAAACAAGGTTACCTAAACCATTCACACAAAAAGATTGATACTTATCTTGAAGACTAGAAATGGTCATATCTAAGTCTTCTCCAAAGGGAACTTGTCCAATGGTATGATGAATAAAACCATCGATACCACCATTAGAAAGGATATCTTCAGAACTCAGAATATTACCCAGGCTTTTAGACATTTTTTCTTCTCGATTGAGAATCCAACCTGTGACAATAATTTTTGGTTGAGGAAGGTCTAAAGCAAAAAGAATAGCAGGCCAATAAATTGCATGAAATTTAAGAATATCTTTGCCAATGACATGAACCATAGCATCATTTTTACTTAAAGAAGCTTTGCTGATGTAACTTAAAAGTCCATCAACCCAGACATAAAGAACATGATTTCTATCAAAGGGAAGAGGAACTCCCCAAGTTGTTCTTGAGATAGGTCTTGAGATGCTGAGATCTTTAGGAGAAGCTTCGATAATATTTAAAGCATCCTGAGCGAATCGTTCTTCCATAATAAAAGAGCCAGACTTAATCAGATCTTTAACCTTATCGATATATTTAGAGACTTTGAAATAGTAGTTTTCTTCGCTACGAGGTTCTGTTTTCTTTTTATGGATTAGGCAGTTTTTATCAGAATCCATTTCAGTGGATGTGAGAAATGCTTCACAATCTACACAATAATCACCTTCAAATGTAGAAGCATAGATGTCTCCTTTTTCATAAAGATGAGTCAGGACATCTTGTACGAATTGAATATGAACAGGATCAGTTGTTCTCATGAAAAGATCTGGAGAAAGATCAAGTTTTTGAAAAGTGTTTTGCCATTTTTCAGAGAGTTTATCGACATACTCTTGAGGATTTTTAAATCCCTGTTCTAAAGCTTTTTGAGCAACTTTTTCTCCATGTTCATCACATCCAGAGACAAGAATACTTTTATTGCCTTTTTTATGAAAAGATCTTTTAAGAAGGTGAGCAACAATGAGTGAATAGATATGCCCTACATGGGGTTCTGCCGTAGGGTAAAAAATAGGGGTGGTGATAATCACTTTTTCTGATGTCATAAATGTATGAATTCCTTGTGAGGCTCTATCCCCCCCTAAAGGGAGATAGCTTCTAAGGTTAGCGGAAAAGACCATCAGCTGCCGCTCGCGCGGCCTGGAAAATTCCAGTGCTTGCCTTCTTTTCCAACCAGAGACAACATAGGCTCGCCTCTAAGCAACTACTACAGGAGAACGTTTTAACTAGGATAGAGCTATTCACTCTCTATCCTATCCTTTCAGAATTCCCTTGTAGATACGTGTGATACTATTGTTATAGTGTCAACTGTGATCTTTTCAGATCTAAAAAATTGCAGTTGGGGTGCAATCATCTTTGCAAAGATACTCGAAAGTTATCAAAGTGGAAAAAAGAAAGCAAGTTCGCTATCATCCCAAATCTCCTAAAGGGGATGGGAATGCCCGCTCAGATTTTTAAAGAGAGATTTCCTTAGAATAGAGAAAACTCTTTATAATATATAGGCCAGCATTTGAATACTCTTTTCAAAGAGTGGCCTTAAAAATTAATATCTTATAATCTATTTGAAGATCAAAAAACAGGATAGCAATGTATCTAATCATAATAGTTATGATATTAAATAGTTTTCTGATTTCTAACGCTGATCCTGATTATTCTAAACATTTTAAAGATTTAGGGTATACACATCCCGTAATAATCGAGCTAACTCCCGATCAGTCACAGACTATTTTAAGAAATCTCAGTACATTTTCAGAACAATTGGCTTCGTCTATAACAGACAATAATCTTATTGATCTCATCAGTGTCATACACTTAAATTTAGATCCTCTCAGAGATGATACATTAGGTATCCATGAGTTGACTGAATATATTTTTAGAGTATCCATTCATCTCACAATTCAGCCATATAGAAGGAATATCACGGAATATACAGGATTTTTTAATAGTCTTTTGAATTATATTCATCATATATGTGACTTAATGGGAATTGATACTCGACTTTCCATTAATATAAGTGAAGTTAAAGAGCTTGAGAATAACACACCATCCATGGAGAATATGCAAAAATATCTTAATGTAACAAAAATCAGAAAACTTGTTGCAGCTATTCATGAAAGAAGACTCAGTTTAATCAAAGAAGCAGATACTCATTTTCAAAGACAGATAGATCCTTGTAAAGAAAGAAAAATTAAGTCATCAGAAGTCGATTTAGAAGGATTCGTAAATCAATATTTGTCGGGGCTCAGGCAAGAAGGTAAGGGTTATTAGAAATCACATTACCTAAAAATAAACTCGTTACTCTATCCTAGCATTAAAATTTAATCTCTTATAACCTATTTGGATACCAAAAAAATAGGAGTGAAATGTATCTATTAACTGTAGTTATAATGATAAGTACTTTTTTAGTTTCTAAGGCTGCGAATGATTATTTGGGACGTTTTATGGATTCAGGATATATTCATGCTAAACGAATAGAAATAAATAAAGAACAGGCTAAAATTATTTTAGAACAGCTCGGTTTATTTTCAGAAAGAATAGCTCCTGTTACCACGATGAGTAACATTATCAATTTAGTCCATGAAATAAGAGTAAGTTTAGTACCTTTAAAAGATGAAGCACTCAGTATCCATGGGTTGACTGAATATATTTTTGAAATATCTGGACCTCTTAGAGTGATGCCTTATACAAAAAAAACCAGTCAATACTTGGGTTTTTTAGATAGTCTTTTAAAATATATTCATTATATAGGTGATCGAATGGGAATAGATACTCGACTTCCATTAAATGAAAGAATATTAGAAGAAGTTTTAAGAGAAAAATTACTTAATCAAGATTTAGTTATCGTTAGTGTCATTAATTTTTCGCCACAGAACTCCTGTTGTGTTTAGCATGATCGCGTTGAACAATCAGAAAGAATACGGTTAAACAACTCGTCTCATTAGGAAACGCTCCAATTTCATCAGATTTAGTCCGAAACTCTCGAAATAACCT
>CANGWC010000053.1 GCA_947457515.1 Silvanigrellaceae bacterium | reverse complement strand
TTTATTATCCTGATTTTCAAGCTTTTAAGGACGCTATATCAGGATGTCTCCTTAACTGTCATATAAATTACAAAAAAGCACTTATGTCTTTATTGAATTTACGATTTCAGACATTCTCAAATGTTAAATCTTTCCCCTGAGAGAGTATAATTCTTTAAAAATATTAAATAGATTATCTTGGGATAGATAGAGATACTCTTCAGATTCCAATGTTTTCTGTAGAATTTTTTGTAAGGATTGATCGGGTAGTGACCATGAAAAAAATTTCTCATGAAGTTGCGTTAAATAATTCCTATGGTCCCTTTTTAATTCAAATCTTAATATTGTAAAAAAAGGTTTAAATTCACGTATTGTGGGAAAATATGAAGAGTCTTCTAAAGGGTCAATATAACTTAATGATTTGCGAGCTAGTATACCCATAAATGTAAGGTTTGAATCATCAAAAAGTGGTTTTAAATATGAATATGGATCTTCCTTTGGAAAACCTTGTAAAGATGATTGAGGTTTAAAAAACAATGTTTTTAACACACTCCTTAGTCCTGAAGTATCTTCAGGCGTAGTCATCTGAGGTATAGAGTGAAGAATTTCTAATAATTCTAAAGAAAAAGGATAGGGTTGGTTATGAGTTTCTGCAGCGGTTAACAACGTTGAGCAAAATAAAACACAAATAATTAAAAGTTTCTCCATAATTATAAATCCTTTAAAACATGTGCTTTTCACTCATATAATGAAATCAATTTTTTGACTACACCCTTTTTGCCTACTTCCAAAAACATCACCAGTTCTAAGATGTATTATGGATGTTTTCTCGTATTTGATGTGGCCCGATTCCACACCTGGCCAAAGATTAGAGGTCGTAGATCCAAGAGTTGAAGTAGATGGTTACTCCAGTTATTTTCACACTAAGTCTAATCAAAATGAAGAGAAAAGATTTGATCTGGGTGGAGATCTTAATACTTATTTATCTTTCCCTATCAGTGGGTTACTTCAAGTCTCCGGTCATGCTTTAGGGAACTGGTCTAGTCTTCCTTTTGTAGAAGGAGATCTTAATCTTAGGTTAGGTAGTCAAGAAAATATTAATTTAGGATTAGGTATCCAAAATATAGCTTTGATCCCCCATAAAGAAACAGGAGATCTCGGTAAAAGCTATCAATGGACTAATAATAACGTTTGGAATTTTTTCTTATTTAAAGCATTAACAGGAGATACAAAAGTAGGCGCATATGTTCTTTTCTCTAGTAAAAGTACACAGACGATAAATTACACAATCTTTGGAGAGAGTTCTCAGGATTCCCAAAATATAACCACTCCACAAGTTTATGGAATATGGTTACAGAGTCCATGGATTGTGGCAGATTTAGGTATTTGCCAAAGCCAAGAATATCTTACTCCTACAACATATTTCTATATTTGGGCAAAAATACCCACATGGTCACTGAGTTTAGGTTACAGAAGTATTCAATATCAAGATCCTTATAATATTTCAGAAGAAGGGTTGCCACAAATCAATATCAGTTACAAAGCAGGGATATTTTCCTCTTGGTTACTCTGGCAAAGTGATATTCAAAGCTCATCATCTTTTAATCTTACTTATGAGAAAGTCACTTTAGGATTAGCTCTGAATGTGTGGTCAGGATGAGAACAAATACCTATTTTCTTAACTTTAAAATACAAAGCATCCTAGTATTTATGTCTTTATGGATAAATCATTGCTCAAAATCTATCAAAACTCAAAATCAAAAAACAACCACATCTCAAGAGAAAACAACAGATGTATTAGGAGATAAAGCTTTAGGAGCACAAGATTTTTATCTTCAAGAAATTCGCAGTACCTCTGCATCTCTAGCTCCAGCATTGATTCGTCCAGATCCTGATTTGGTGATCAAAAATCTTCTTAAATCCATGACACCTAATAATTTAAAACTTTCAAAACAGTTAGGAGTAGTTGAAAAATATAGACTTCTTTTAGGAGGAGCACCAGAAGATCTTTCTACGTTACCTCAGTTTAATTATGATTCTACATCTTTAATTACCATACAATCACTTTCATCTTCAGTGTGTAGTTATATTTTAAGTAATAGTTCATTTACTTGGTCAGCTAAAGATTCTCAAACAGGAGTATCTTATTTGGCTCAAAGAATCACAGGACTCAGTTCAAATAGTGGTGAATTTCAGGAAAATATTTCCAGTTGGCAAGCTTTGGTTCCCACAACACCTAAGTCGTACAGTGAGTATTCTAACTTGTGCATGACTCTTATGATGGATCCTTACACTCTTTATTTATGAAAAATATTTTAATCACTCTTTTTTTAGTAACGACTGCTTTATTAACTCAGGATATTAAGGCTAAAGAAAATATTCCTATGGGTATGAGAAGAGGTTCGTATCTTTTGAATTTTACCTTTCCTACTGATGAAGAGTATTCAAAAGTTAAAAGTAAAGATGATTATTACCAATATATCAGGTCTCTTTTAGATTCTGATAAAATTTATGACTCATTGTTACGTTATCATGTCAGGTTGTTAGGAATAGGTTTAAATCAGGATGTAATTAAAGAACTTTACTCAGATTCTATTGATGGAAAATCATCTAAAATAGCTAAACTTAAATGTTCTCAAACTCAAGGTAAAATACAATGTGATTGGGTAGATAATACGGGAACATGTTCTCAAAAACAGCCCACTGTTCCTTTTTGGTATGAAAAAGTCAGTGTATGGGTTTGTCCATCAGTGACTTCCATTTGTGGAAGTGATCTTAAAAAATGTTTTATTCAGTGGAGTAATCCCTTAGAAGCTAAAGAAATCGAGTTTGGAGCAAGTGAAATCTATGATTCTCAAGTTGCTATTATCAGATCTCTTTCTAGACAAGCAGCAGGGATAGCCACAGCTCTCATTCAAGAAAATTATCCATACACTCAAATCCTTCATCCTCAGGTGACTGCTATCGATGCTCCTTTAGTCAATCTGATTCATCAACCTCACCATTTTGACTTTGAAAAAATTCATATTCCTAATGAACTCAAAAGCCAGGTTGAAAAAGAGGAAGATATTCCTCTTAAATTTAAACTTATGATCATGGATCAAAGACCAGAACAAGGAGGTATTCTTTCTACAATAGGTGGATTAAGACGATTTGAAAAAAATCGTTCTCGAGCTAATTGGATCTATAATAAATTACTTTGCCGTAAATTCACAGATGCTCTACCTGTTGTTTTCCCGCAAGATCCAGGCAATCTTCAGACAACACCAGGCTGTATGGGATGCCATGCTACCTTAGATCCACTCTCTTATTTTTTCTCAACTTGGGGAGAAGGAGCTAATCTTTATGGAGATAACCAGAGTACGAGAGACTCAACATTTATAGGCAAAACAGGACAGGGTCTTACGGATTTGAGTCAAATTATTAAAGATGAAGAAGGTTTTGCAACATGCACTGTTCAAAATGTTTGGGAGTGGATGATGGGCAGAGGATTTGAACTCAAAGAGGCATCTTTAAGAGATATTCTTAAAGATTATTTTATCAGTACGCGTTATAATTTTAAAGAACTGGTTTATGCCATTGCTACCCATCCAAACTTTTTTGTAGATGAAAGAAGCGATGGTCTTGTTGGTCAACCTTTAGAATCTCCCGCTTTAGGTAAAGTTCCTACCCAAACTTTAGCTCCATGCCCTACGGGAATTACATTTAGTAAAGATATTCAATCTAAAATTACTCTTTGTACGGCATGTCATAATAGCTCTCAATCTGCAAGACAACCCTTAGAAACTGAAGCTCAATGGAGGGATTTAAGATCAACCATCATTCCTATTATGTCCAGTGGCAGTATGCCTCCAGGTCAATTAGGTCCGCCTGTTGCAGGTTCTGGTTCTGTATTTGATCTTAAGGAAGCAGTAAGGTGTTGGAATGTCCCATAATAGAAGAGAATTTTTAGGAGATCTGGTTGCTTATAGTAGTTTAGGACTGATGTGTCCTAAGGTATTTGCAGATACACTGACCCCACCTAAAAGACTGGTTTGGATTTCTTTAAATGGAGGTTGGGATATTATAGAATCAACAGATCCTAAACCTCAATCTTCATCAGGTTTAGACATGATTTATAATTATGGAGAAGCAAATCTCATTAAAGGATCTTCCGATGTTCGTATAGGAAGATGGTTTCCTAATCTAGCGACCCATGGAGAAAGTCTTACTGTTGCAAGAGGTTTAACCATGGGAACGACCTCTCATGATGCAGGGCGAGTGTATATAGATACTTCTATTTTAAGTAGTAATGGAAGAGTAAACGCAGCCTCCATTCCTGCAATCATCGCTTCAGAAAGTGGAGCTACAATTCCTATTATTCAACTTTCAGGAGGA
This sequence comes from Silvanigrellaceae bacterium, assembly GCA_947457515.1. Lineage (GTDB taxonomy): Bacteria > Bdellovibrionota_B > Oligoflexia > Silvanigrellales > CANGWC01 > CANGWC01. The sequence goes on along the minus strand of CANGWC010000053.1, from coordinate 3,510 downwards.
ACGAGTCCTCAAATTGATAGAGGTCTTTTAAAACCATTGTCTGTTGTGAGAGCACAAGATCTGGATCTCTATCGCTCCCTTTATCCATCGGATGATGCAGCTCAACAAGCAAGACTTCAATCTTTAGATTACTTAAAGAATCGTCTTATAACGACTCAGAGTACTTGGACGCAAACAGACAGAAGCCGAGCGCTCTCTGCTGCAGCTGATAAAGTGGCAGTTCAAATTAATAAAAAAATTGCTTCTCAATTAGCCTTAACAGCAGAAGATAAAGCTCCATTTTCAATAAGAAGCTCTGCAAGTGATACTTTTGCTCTAGCCAGTAAACTTCTTAAAAATGATCTGTGTAGCTGTATTAATATGGGATTAGGTGGATTTGATACCCACTCTCAACAAACAAGACAGCTTCAACCTATTTTACAAAGTTTTGATCAGTTACTTTCTGCTTTAATACAGGAACTTAAAAATAATAATCAATTAGATAGAACTTTAATCATAGTCAATTCTGATTTTGGAAGAACTCCTAAAATGAATAGGAGCCAAGGAAGAGATCATTGGCCAGTAGGGGGTGCTTTCTTAATTGGAGGAGGACTCAAAGGCAGTCGAGCTATAGGGGGAACAGATGATAGTTTGAGAGCACTGTATATAGATTCTGACGGTAATCCCACTTCTACAGCGACAAGTTTGCAACTCTCTCCTGTAGCTTTAGGTTCCGCCGCAGTTGAATGGAGCCTAGGAAAATCATATCTTAATTATAGACCTTATCTACAGATGACTAACGATTTTAATCCTTTGATAGCATAAGAGTATTGAGAGAGAAGTATGTTTTTTGTAGAACCTTATATTACAAAAGAATGGAACATTCTTCCATCAGGTATAGAACTTTCCTTTGGGTTAGAGAGAAAATGGGTACTGACAGATGATGTTCCTAAGGTTCTTAACGAAACAGAAAATAAGAACATACGGTTTTCTCTAGCTTTATCTCCCATCACAGCTCAAACAGAAGTCACCTATTCTAAAAATCTTCAATGGCTTTACTATGATAATGGAACTATTTTTAATGAAACATTTGAAGATCTGTCCATTAAAGAGACCTTTCTCATAAAATTTAATCAAACTCTGAGTACAGCTTTAGATGTTGGGTTACAAAGTCTTACGGCAAATATTTATGGAGCACCTTTTGCGGATACAACAAGGTATCAAGGACAAGGGCCTTTTGTAGCAGGTAAAGTCTTTATAGATCTCCAAGGAGGAATTGTCGGTCTTTTCTATAAGCCTTCTTTAAGCATTCCCCTCGTCCAACAAGGAGAAAAACGACAAACTCCCCATCCAGGATGGATGGGAATCATGTCTCAGGTGACACTCTTTTCCTCTCTTATGTTAGAAGCCAGTTACTTTCTATGGAGATATTCTACAGATGAGATGTATACTCCAACTACAAGTCAATATCGCAGAGCTAATATTGATCTCCGGGGTTTAAGTCCAGAAAAAGATAAAATTCTTGAAAATACGATCTATGCTGGAATGACATGGAACTTTAAACCATTTGTCTTAAAATTAGGAGGCAATTTAGAAACCTATGATTTCATTTATCAATCAACAGGATTACCGGGTATAGCTGAGGATCTAACATCTACGACCCTTTTTAAGGGGTATCGTTACCATTCTCAAATCGCTTGGGATAATGATAAATCAAAAGTCTTCTTAGATATGGAAGTCTTTCAAGCTAAGTCACCTCTTCCCTATGATGAGAAAAGCTTTGGACTTCATTTAGGATCTTCTTTTTCTTTCTAAAAGTTATGATTTTTAATAAAAATACTCTTTGCTTCTTCTAATTCAGGACAAATTTTTCCATCAGTATTGTTTTTAGCAACGTTTAAAGTATAAGCCATGACTTTAGAGTCTAAACTCATACGTGAAGTAATATTGCTAGGTCTTTTTTCAAGCTCAAGTTCAGCTTTATTTTTATTTTGAGTAGATGAGTATTCGTTAGATAAAGCAATAACTCCCCCTGTTACTAAACCGAAAACAGCTCCCATTCCAGATCCTATTGCAGTGCCCGCTTTAACAGGAATACCTTCACCCACTGCACTAAAAAATCCAAATACCATTCCTAGTCCTGTTCCGATAAGAGTAGATTTAGCCATTAAAGGTAATTTATTATCTTTAGCTTCAGCCTCTTCTTTTTTGAAGTAGTTAACCACTTTTACAGAAGAGAAACTTTTAGCAGACAAAACTTTATCAGAAAGTTTTACCATATCTACTGGGGAAGTAATTTTCAGATCTGTTTCTGTTTGATTTCCTTTCAGTGTTCTTCCATATAAACAAACATGATTAGGATAATTATTATCCTCAACATTAATAGCCCAAGTGATTAATGTTGGTGTACAGCTTACAGATGTGTAAGTGGAATTATAATTATTGATACCATTACTTCCGACTCCCCAGGTATTACCATTAGTCACAGATGAATCACATTGATCCACTGCCCACATTTTAACGGATGATTGGCTACTCGTAGATTGAGAAGATTGTTTTTTCTGTGTGAAATCACACGAAATATTTAATATTAAAAGGCTGATTGTAATGAGTATTTTCATGACTTATATTTCCTGTCTAATGCTTTATCGATTAATTTAAATAATTACTTGAGTTAAAAATAAGAATAATTTTTTAAACATTTAATATTAATGGTTTATGTTTTTAAAAATTGAAATAGATATGTGACTTTAAAAGACAGCCATTTTATATAAGGTTTCTTTAATTTGGTTCAATAAACTCATTTGCAATATCCCAATCGATGAGATCACAATTCCTATGAGTTGATTTCATATCTTGAAGAGCTAAAGAAACATCAGCTCTCCATAATCTACAGTTTTCATCATAAGAAAGATGTTTCATAATATTAGTAGGTCTTTTATTTGTATGGATGAATTCTATTGTCCCAAATTTACCACATGAAATAATGTTACTTCTCATGGAAGACATAATACAAATCCAATTCATAGGGATCTGTGAAATCACACCTGCGTCACTGAGAACGGTTTCAAGACTGATATAATTGAATCCATCAGATCGAAGATAGGCTGCACTATGAAATAAGATTAATCCATTTGATGGGAGAGATTTTCTAAAACTATAGAGTCCACGACAGATTCTTATAAGATGTCCTGCAGTTACAGCTCGGCTCAGAAGAGTTTTAAAAGATGAGTATGACAAGTGAGGAAACAGGGCACTTAAGTCAGATATTGAAAATAAATAACGTTCATGGGTTGCATGATTTTCTAGCCAACTATTCAAATATTTGGTGGGCTGCATGGATGATGACTCTACACTAAGTTACATTAAGTGTAACTTAGTGTCAGGGCCACCTCATGAAAAAATTCATTGACAAATTATAAATATCGTGAAAGAGATTTTGCATACTAAAATTAGAAGCTTTATTGAATAAATAGTTACTTAAATAATCATTTTTAAAATTAGAAATGGCAAAATAACAAATTTGATAAA
>CANGWC010000052.1 GCA_947457515.1 Silvanigrellaceae bacterium | reverse complement strand
TCATCGACTATACAGAAAATAAGAGGTAATAATTCTTTATGTGGCATATTGAGTAGTTCCTTTGTGCCACTACTTTTATCATATATATCAATGTCTTAAAAGAAACTCGCTAAAAAACTCTTATCCCGAACTGACGTTATTAATATTTTTAGATATTTATAGTAAGTTAATGGATATGAGTTAAACATATTATGAATTCTAATACACATTCAGATATGAGTTATGGGTAACATTTACCCTACATAATATATTTTATAATATATTTTTTAAATTTTATAAGAACTCATCAACATGGATAGGTTCGGAGCTTTGATTCAAAAAGACTCTCTGGGCATTTTTTTCAGTGATCTGAAGGAATGATGGAGCTTCTTGCCAACTCGGACTCACAAAAAACGATCTCTTTTGAGTGTCTAAAGCATGAAAATACATATGAATATGACCTATGATCAGTGTATTTATCCCCTTAGGCCATCTTTTGTGTAAGTTCTCTGTCACAAAATTGGTATTGATGGGTTTTTCATGTCTGCGAGATCTTTGTGCAAATCTTTTGCAAATTTCACTTAAAAGAATTCCAGGAAAAAAAAGACTGATAAATCCTAAGATTTTAGATTTTAAGATCATTCTCAGTAGAGCATAACTTGTACTTCGGATGATCGTGTCCCCATGACTGAGTTGTATGACTCCTAATAAAGGATGCGTAACAATTCTATTTTCTTTACCAGCCCAGGTGAAATAAGAAGTCTTCTTAAGGGTGTTATAATCATGATTGCCTTCAATAAAATAAATAGAAAATCCTTCTTTTATCTTTGATTCAAACAGATCAAAAACATTGCTCCATAACTTGATAAAGTATTTATGTTTAAACGATATAAATTCAAAAATATCTCCTATGAGGTAAATGGGCTGAGGTTCCTTTAAAGAATTGATGGTTTCTATAAAAAGTTCAGTGAGCTTATCCTGGGGATCTTTGAGGTGAATATCAGAAATCACAATAAATTGAGTGTGACTTTCAATATTTAAAAATAGTGATTCACTCATAGATATTGGTTTAGCCCATGCTTCTTAAAAGACTTTGGAAATATTTATGTATCTTCATAGGCTCTGTGGAATCTTGTGTTTCTAACCAGGATAAGAAAGGGATGATGGCTTGGTTTGATATCATTCCAGCAACTCTATGACGAACATATCCTTTAGGATCAATGATAAAAGTCTCCGGTGTTCCATAAACTCCGTAATCTAAAGATATCTTTCCTGAAAGATCGAGGAGTATTGGGTAAGTGATGTGAAAATCTTTGACATACGAACTCAGACTCTGAGGATTATCTTGAATACTGATGCTAAGAACTTTAATTTTAGGTTCTGTTGAAAGTTTAATCCATTGAGGAATCTCTTCTCGACAAACAATGCATTGCGTCGACCAAAAGTTGAGAATGATCCAACTTTTACCAAGATCGTCTTGAAGATTATAAGGAACATTTGATAGCGTCTGTGTTTGAAAAATTGGAGCGAGTTTTCCAAGAAGGGGTGTGGGCACAAACTGGGCATCTTGGTTTAAGCCATAAGCCATAAGAGCACCAAAGATAATAATGGGACTCAGATAAATAAAAATCGTTTTAAGGGGAAAAGCTTTCAAGTATACGTACCTTTTTGAGTTCACTTTGATCTTTTTGAGTATCATAGACTTCTGAATGTTTCACAAGAAGCTTTTGAGCCTGAATAAATCCTTCCGACGTTAATATCCCTTCTATAATCACTCCCTGACCCTCTTTAAAAAGATCTGGGGGAACTCCTTTATAATGAATTTCAAAATCACTGCCTTTCAGATCGCTAACTTGAAAAATGAGATCTGAGTCTTTTTTGAGAAGAGAATTCATCATCACAAGTCCAGACATTCTAAAGGTTTTACCAATGAATTTTGATTGTTGAGATTTAATCTCCTGTGGGGTATAGAAAGTAACGACGGATCCTTCTTCTGTGGCTTTCCAAAGAATCAGTGATAATGAAGCTATAATCACTGTGATAGGGATCCAGTACTTCACTTTTTATCCTTTTTTAAAACAAAAACAAGATACGCAACTAAGGTTACAGTGACCAAAGAATAAGCTAAGGTAACATACAGCATAATTTATATCTCTTCTTGATTGAGTTTTTGAACTCTCAAGTAATAAAGGGTGGCTGAAAATAAAGTCATAGCAACTGTATTAAATATCAATGTACTTTGAATGTCAGAAGATACAACATTTTTTCCCACAATAAAAGATTGAACTTGATGAAGAGATCTCCATAGATTAACACTTAAATAAACTAATGGAACATTAATGACTGTAATAAGAGAAACAATACTACTGATAAAAGTTCTGCGATAAGGTGCATCTATAAAAAGACGAGTTCCGTGATAACCTAATGTGGATAAAAATAAAATGAGTGTTGTGGTCAGCCTAGGCTCCCAATCCCACCAAACACCCCATGTGGGTTTCCCCCAGATACTTCCTGTGGCTAATGAGAGAAATGAATAAATGGTAGCTAATTCCATAGCTGCTTGCATTTTATTTTCTAAAGATTTTTTGCCTTTATAGAGAATGAAACAGGCAAAGATTGCTCCTAAGATCACCCATAAAAAAGAACACCATGCACTGGGTACGTGAACATAAAGAATCCGATAGATGATTCCCTGCTCTATATCTTCTCCTACAGCTCTTAATGCAGTCCACCAAGCTGATATCAGAATAATTAACGGTAAAAAAATGGTGCGCATAAGATTCCTAGACTTACCATAATACAGGGTATTCCCCAGAGAAAACATCCCCAAGCTGAAAGTAAGTTAAATTCTGTGATTTGAATATTACAGACAGCTAAGAATAAACTCATGAGTATTGGATAAAAAAGAAGGGGAAATAAGACTTCCTGGAGCCTACTGTGACACACTAAGCTCGCTACAAATGTTCCTGTTGAAGTTAATCCTGCAAGATAGAAATGACCTATTAGCCAGTAATTGACAGAATAAGTAAAATCTTTTTGGTAAAGAATAACCCAAAAAAGATAAGTAAAGCTAAAAATAACTTCAAGGTAAATAAAAGATGAAATGCATTTACCTAAAAAGAGTACCCAGGGTTCAATGCTAGATGAAATGATAACGGATAAAGCATCACTTTCTTTTTCAGGGGCAAAGACATTGGTGAGATGAAAGAGAGAAAATAAAGAAGCGAGTATCCAAAGAGTTTCTGGAATGCGAAATGCTTCCACAAGACCAAATAATGTACAGAGAGTTAAAGCTAGAAATACTAAAGCTAAAACTTCTGAGAAATTTTTTAACCTAAAATAAATGAAATAATAGAATATCCTCAATTTTCAATAAATGCTTTCAATTTTTTAGATCTTGATGGATGCCTTAGTTTTCTTAAAGCTTTTGCCTCAATTTGACGAATTCTTTCTCGAGTCACATCAAAGTTTTGACCAACTTCTTCTAGTGTATGGTCTGTTTTTTCTCCAATACCAAAACGCATCCTTAAAACTTTTTCTTCTCTTGGAGTTAGCGTCGAAAGTATTTTCTGTGTTTGTTCAGAAAGACTTCGTGAAGCAACAATATCAACAGGTGCTCCTTGTGTCTTATCTTCTAAGAAATCTCCATAGTGATTGTCTTCTTCTTCCCCTATGGGTGCTTCTAATGAGATAGGCTCTCGAGCTATTTTCATGACTTTACGAACTTTGTCTACACTCATGTCCATACGATCTGCTATCTCCTCAGGAGAAGGTTCTCTTCCCATCTCTTGGACAAGTAGTCTACTTGTTCTCACCATCTTATTGATGGTTTCAATCATGTGGACTGGGATACGAATGGTTCTGGCTTGATCGGCGATCGCTCTTGTAATTGCTTGACGAATCCACCAAGTCGCATAAGTACTAAATTTATATCCACGACGATATTCAAACTTCTCCACTGCTTTCATTAATCCAATATTACCTTCTTGAATCAGATCAAGAAATTGTAGTCCACGATTCATGTATTTTTTAGCTATAGAAACAACAAGCCTGAGATTTGCTTCTATGAGTTCTCTTTTTGCATCCTCAGCCATTCGGTTAGCAATATTAACTTGCTTTGCCATTTCTCCAATATTATTTCGAGATACAAAACAATAGTTTTCTGCAGATTCAATTTTATGAACTAAAGCTTTAATTTGAACAACAGTATTATTCCACTCTTGTGGATTAATATGACTGAGATTTTGTGGCCTATTATCAGGATTTTCTGTTACTGCAATCAGATCTTTAAGCGGCACTTTAAGTCTATAGGCATATTTAGCCATTTCTCTTTGGCTTTGTGAGACGCTTTTGGCATAATTATCTAATTCTAAAACAATATCTTGAATGATTTTTCTGTTAATATTGACTTCTTTAATCACTTCAAACATTTGTTTTCTGTGAGTTTCTATCTTCTTAACTTCAGCAGCAGGCATTTCGGACATTCTTTGAAAGCCGTATTGATCTTCGATTTCCATGATGGCTGAACTGCTTTTAAGGAACTGTTCCATAAAGACTTTGATCTTTTGACTATTGCCTTCATCATTAGCTTGATCTTGTTCGTCATCAAAACCTTTAACAAGAGTTTTGGCTTTTAATTGCCCCTCAACAAACTTGTGCGCAATCTGGGAAATATGACTCACTGCAATTCGAAGATTTACAAGATGTTTCAACATATTGTTTTCTTCGATTTCAATTTTTTTAGCTATTTCAACTTCACCATCTCTAGAAAGGAGGGCAACTTGCCCCATTTTTCTTAAATAAATACGAACTGGATCATTACTACGACTAAAAGCATTATCGGGACCTTCATCCTCACTGACAGGATCTTCTGGACCAGCATCTTCTGGACCTAGAAAGTCTATAGTAGCTTCCTCATCTTCAAATTCAATTTCCTCGATTTCCGGTTCGCCATCTCCATCATCTGAAAATGAATCATCTCCATCTTCATTGTCATCATCTTTATCTTCATCTAAGTCTGAATCTGCTTTCTTAGCAGTTTTTTTATCTTTTTTAGAGACTTCTAACTTAGGCTTTTTGTCTTTTTTAACTGCTGCTTTTAAAGGTTGAGCTTCTTTATTGAGTTCCTCTTTTTGAGTTTTCAAAATTTCATCTGCCCCTTCTTCAGCTTTTTTAGAAGATAAAGACTTTTTTGTATCAAGCGTTTTCTTAGGATCTGATATATTTTTCTTCGATTCAGATACAATTTTTGAAGTTTGATTTTTTGGGGCAACAGTTTTTTTAACTTCTTTGGGAGCTTGAACTGGTATCGATTTTTTACTTGTCACAGTTTCAGCTTTGGAGGAAGTTTTTGATTTTTTTTCGGGCATACTTAATCCTTGTTTTTTCTTGTCTTTTGCTGATGGCATATCTTTAATCCTTTCAAGTTCTTATTCTTTTAAGACATTTTTGAAAAAAAGATCTTAATTCTTGTACCAATTCTTGAGAATTTGCTTCATAAAGTGATGAAGCAATATGTTTTTCAAGATACATTTTCTCTATCATAGCTAAACTACGATCGCAGTCTATATAGTCTTTTTTCCCTTCAGTTACCAAAAACTTAAGTTCTGGAAAGATTTTTTGATTTCCGTATGGTAACAAAGCACTCTCCCCTTGTTCAATATAATTTTTCAAAAACTCTATGACAAATGATTCTTCTGTATGAATATCCTGTTTTATATTTGATGACATAATTACATCTGTTGGATCGTGATCAAGAGATATTGAAAGTGAATCATTTAAAGCTACGTATTTCATAATAGCCTCAAATGTTTGCTGACTGACTAATGTTTTTAATGCTTTCCAACAAAGATTATACTCCGGGTTCTGTGGTTGAATCAGTCTATCAGGTCTTTTCTGAGAAAGAACTAAAGATACCATAAAACGAAGCTCTTCGTGTGTTTTAATCTCCCAAGGAAATTTTTGTTTGTTTTTTGAATAATCTTGAGTCTTTTGTTGCTGAGAAATACTTTGTATTTTTAAACTGGAAATCCCTAATCTTTCACAGATCTGACTCTCAATGAATTCACTTTGTGGAAATTGTGGAGAAGATTGAATAATAGAGATTAAACTTGTTTTAAGTGCTCTAAATTTAGCTTCCCAATTATGATGATTTTCTGTGATTTTATCGTACAGATATGACCAAGTAGGAACGATCATCTTGCTCATATCTGTTGAACTTTCTGTTTGAGATAGATAGGAATCAGGATCTTCATTAAGAGGAAGAGGAATGCATTCAAAGTCTATTAATCCTAAAGGATATCCAATTTTAAAGCTTCTATAAACTGCTCTTTGTCCTGCAATATCGCCATCAAACACAAAAGTACCTCTCGTGGATACTTTAGAAAGGATCTGTATGTGTTGAGCTGATAGTGCAGTTCCTAGAATAGCCACTGTATTAAGATATCCTGCTTTTACCATGGCAAGACAATCCATATATCCCTCTACAAGGTAAACTTGTTTTTGCTTTTGGATCGCTGTTTTTGCTTTATCGTAGTTAAAAAGTAAAGATGACTTTTTGAAAATAGGAGAATCTAAAGAATTAAGATATTTAGGTTTTTGATCTGATTCTAAGGATCGACCACCAAAACCAACAACATATCCTGTATGACTAAAAATAGGAAACATAAGACGATGCCTAAAAAAATCCCAATACTTACCATCTTTTTCCATAATAAGACCTAATTCTTTGAGAAGTGAAAAATCCCATTTACGTTGACGGGCTAAAGACACTAACACATTTCCCTTAGGGGCATAGCCTAATTTCCATTGCTCTTTAATGGACTCAGGTATTCGTCTTTCTTTAATATAATCTTGACATGGATTACTTGAATTAAGAGATCTTTCATACAACTCTGAAACTTTTTGAAGAATGTTTTTAGCTTCTCGAATTTTAGGATCTTCCTTAATAACAATCTTTTGTAAGAGATTGTTTCCTGATTGAGAATCTTGATGATTAACATTCCATCCATACTTTATAGCTAAGAAATTTAATGCTTCTTTGAAAGAGAAATTTTTAAGTTTCATTTCAAAATCAATAAGGCTTCCATGAGCTTGACAGCCAAAACAATGAAAATGATCGGGATACACAGAAAAACTAGGAGTTTTTTCTGGATGAAATGGACATAGTCCAGAATAATAATGAGAAAGTTTCTTCAACTTTACATATCCCAGAACATGTTCATGTAGAGGGACTGATAATACTAATGATCTTAGATGGGTTTTGTCCGTATCATTCACGGTAATTTAGATTATCTTAATCTTTTAGTTTTTTTAGCTCTTTTTTCGGCAGCTATTTTCTTTTTTTTCAAACGTATGGATGGTTTTTCGTAGTGTTCTCTTCGACGTAATTCAGAAAGTATTCCTGCTTTTTCACACTGTTTTCTGAATCTGCGAAAAGCACTTTCAAAGTTTTCGCCTTCTTTAACTTTAACAATAGGCAAAAATAGCTCCTTAGTAAAACGGATGAAAATTAGTAGATTTAGGTTTTATTTTAAAAATAAAAATGAAGTCAACATATATAAGTGAAGATAATATTTCAAGCATGCGAAGATATTAGTAGTGGTTAGCTGAATACCTCACGGTACTTACACATCCACCCTATCAACCATGTAGTCTTCATGGTCTTCGTAGACTTATAGTCTAAAAAAGCTCATCTTGAGAAAGGTTTCTCGCTTAGATGCTTTCAGCGATTATCCTGACCGAACGTAGCTACTCGGCTGTGCCGTTGGCACGACAACCGATACACTAGAGGTTCGTCCAACCCGGTCCTCTCGTACTAAGGTCAGATTCTCTTAACTTTTAAACGCCCACGACGGATAGGGACCGAACTGTCTCACGACGTTCTGAACCCAGCTCGCGTACCACTTTAATTGGCGAACAGCCAAACCCTTGGGACCTGCTCCAGCCCCAGGATGTGATGAGCCGACATCGAGGTGCCAAACCTTA
>CANGWC010000051.1 GCA_947457515.1 Silvanigrellaceae bacterium | reverse complement strand
TGGATCAAATAATCCAGGCCCTATCCGTTGCCAAAATGGTGCAAACCAGGTATTTTTCATAGTGAGAAGCCTTTATTGTAAAGTTTTTTAATTCAACTAATTTATACAATAATTACGGCTTCTTATCAATTTTTTGACCTAAAAAATTCGTGAAAATGTACCGTTTCTGGGACTTTTTAAACTACCTCACTTTATTGTAATATTTATCATTTCTATAAAATCGTCATTATTTTTTAATAAATTAATAAAATTTTTTAGTAATTCTATAATATACTAATAATTTTAATCTATTTATGAGAATCTATAGAGACTTCAAAAGAATTTGAACTAGGAGATTCAGAAAGGTTTACTTCCTTCGCAGACTCTTTTATTTTTGCGAGAAAATGACCTATGTTTACCAACGTTTCTTTATGTAAATCATCAAAGAATTCTTTGAAACAAGCTATAATAGTATGTACAGGGAATCCCGTTTCTTGATGAACTTGTTTAATAAATTTGGAATGAATAAATATATTGTAAAGTAGATGTTGATAAAATGCCAACTCGTTAAGTTCAGATGGCAAAGAACTCAATGGGATGTTCTCACAATATGTCATAAAGTAGTCATCAATATTAAGAAGTTTATTAAACTCACTCTGCTCAGAAAACTTCATTTTTAATTTCTTCCCAGTCAATGTAAATCCAATGTGTTTAAACATATTCTTGAAAGATCCCCCATGGGGAGAATAGGTAAAAGGAAGATAAGTTAATCCAATGGTTTCCATTTTTTTGATTTCAAATGCTGAAGCTGTACCATTTGTGAATTTTTTAAAAAGAGCTAAAACAGAGTCAAGGTTCTTCATTTTAATAGAGAATATTTTTTGAGATTTATGGATTTCTGTAGATTTTTTTTTCATAACAAAATTATTAATCACTAAAAGGGGGAGTTTAAAACCTTAAACTCTTCGGAGTAGACGGATTAAACCAGATAATCTAACAGCATCGGATTCATAGGAGAGGGAATTCTTTTCTGATCTTCGGAGTCCATGAGTTTCTCCATCTCCTCAAAAAAACGATTTATATCTTTTATCATTTCAGTTAATAAAGCACTAAAAAAATTATCAAAACAAGTGTCAATATCTTCGAGAGCAAATCCGGTTTCATAATAGACTTGTGTGAGAAAATTAGGATCACAAAATCCATTATACATGACAAAAGCATAAAAAATGAGTTCGTAGATTTCAGAGTATGGTACAAAATCTTCAAGACATTCTTTGGACTGATTATAAGCATCATGGAAAAGATTAAATTCACTGTGCTTAGAGAAATTCATGATCACCTGATCATGGGTTACTGTAAACTGAATATGTCTATACATATTTTTAGGAGAAGACTCATGGGGAGAGTAACTAAAAGGTAGGAAACTGTAAACAATATGTTCCAATTGTTCCATTTCTGATGGTGAAGCTGAATTCTCCGCGAGCTTTGTGAAAAGAGCTAGGGCATTACGTAAATTCTTTATTTTAAAAGAGAATATTCTTCCATATTTTGGAAATTTTGAAGTATTTTTTTTCATGGAAAATAAATAATTTAAATTTTTAAGCTTGGCAATAGAATCTAAAATTGTCTATGAGTCACTTGCTAAGCGCAAAGAGTAATTCGAAAAATAAGAGAAACTGACTCAAGTGCGCAGCAAGAAGTCACTCAGTGCTTATCACTTAATAAGATGTGCGATCACATCCCCCTAAAAACTATTTAGGAAAATGAAATGTTTCGTTAAAAATATTTAACCCACCACCTTCATCATCAGAAGGTCCACGTTTTAACTTATAGTCATAAGCAATATTACCAGAGGCATCAGGTTCTCCGGAAACATGATAATTAACAAAGACATTAGGCTGTCTTCTTTCAAGCTCTGTGATTTCTTTTAAGTGTGTTGTAGTTGTGGAGATCACAGGAAGTTCACCTAGAAGATTATAGTATTGATTTGCGGCTATTGTCGCACTTTGATGATTGGTACTGCTAAAGATCTCATCAATGGCACAGATCCCAAATTGTCCTTGACCTAATCCTTGGAAGGTTCTGAGCATTTTTTCTGCTCGATACATTTCTGATTTATTTAAAGAAAATTCTTTAGCAACATCAGCAACAATTTCCATATGTGTCCAGAATTGAGAGAATGGTGTCATGGTAACAGAAACAGCAGGAACCATACCTAAAGTTTGACCTAAGAAAGGTATAAGTAACGTTGCATTAGAAATGGTTGATTTGCCTGCCATAGGTGGACCTGTAATAATGGCATGTTGAGGATGAGTATCATCCTTTAGACTTCCCAATGTTAGAGAATTTTTTACACTCTTACCTTGAGGTAAGATAGGATTCCAATAGTTATTTAAATTGAGATAAGGAGATGTGGCATCAGATATGTATGTAGGGAAAGAATAAGGATGCTCTGTTTTCTGAGAGTTAGCATAGATTTCAGATAACCCAACAGTCATTTCAACTTCTGCAAAGACTTGAATGGCTGCAATGAGTTTGATTCGTTTTTCACGGATCAATGCAAAAGCTCTGCGGATGTTACCTGTATATAAGTTCAACCAGTATTTAGCGTTAAATCTCTCTTCTTTGAGTTCAAAAAACTTAGGATCAAGATTTTGAATCAATTCTTGCATTTCAGGGCTCTTGAGAAGATCTGATACAACGGCAAGATCAGGAAATACTGCGAGCATACTAGGTGTGATTGTTATTAAAGCATCCATCTGTTTTAGAATTTCAACAAACTGAGAAACTGTTTCTGATATTTTAGTAATGCTATCTTGAATCACCATATTTCTACCGGTTTTAATGGCATTCCAGGACAATCGGTTAAATAGCTGAGTCATGGTAGAGACTGTGATGCCCGCACCCACTAATCCTAAGGTCCATCTTTTAGAGAATGTTTTTTGTGCAACGTTCTCTTCTGCATACTTATTAGGAGCTACATCAGGTTCTTTATCAGCAATGTGAGCTATCTTTTCAATTAAGAAATTCCAAGGTTTATTGATCCAAGAAAACTCAAAGTGAAGCCCTTCGCCAGATCTTTGACCTGAAGCATCTTTCTCTCTAAAATCTACTGCTAATTTCAATGTCTGGTCTTTTAAAATGTCAGTTGTTGATTTATCTTTAGCGAAAAAGGGATAAATTGCCTCATAAGCAACAAATAAAGCAAGAAGCTTCAGAAAAGTATCCAAAATAATATCAGCTTCATTAGATACTTTCTGATATTGAAGATAAAGAGGGTACTTACCCAAGTTTTCTTCGATACCTGCGGGATAGAGCATTCCATAAGACTTATCATTATAAATTGGGCTATTAGAATCATAAATTCCTAAGAAAGTATTTTCTAAATCTCCATATTTAGAAAAAATCTTTCTCTTCATCAGATCCCTAAGTTCAGGTCTTTGAGCAAAATAGCTGATCTTTTCTTGTCTTCTTTTTAATTCAACAATGTTATTAGTTCCTTCAGTTGATAGTCTTAAAAATAAACGACTTTCTGCAATAGAACTGAAAGGATACTGTTCTTTTAAACGACCAAGGAAACTGACTTTTTTAGAGGATACGGGCCCGGAGTATATTTTAAGATCTTTAAGGGGGGCTTCACCAAAAATAGGAGACCTTTGAGGGGTAGGTTTACCGTAGGTGAGGACTTCTAATCCCAATAATCGTGTTTGCCATGGACTGAGAATATACTCTTTAGAAGAGGGTTTGAGTAGGTCTTTAGCTTGAGGGACCAAATCACTAGGCTCAAAATCAAGGTTTTCTCTTTTTGTTTCATCCTTACCGTAACCAAAGCTTTCTAAATAATCTCCTACAAAAGGAATAGAAAGAAGATCCGCAGCGTAAAGTTGAGGATATAGGCTTAAAACGGTAATAAAAAAAGGAATTTTAATCTTATTGAGCATGTTATCTGTCCCCTCGGTTAGCGATAATGTTATGATTTTGTTTAACTTGTACAGTAAGTGACAAGAGATCTTGTGAAACACCAGATTTCACTTCTAATGGTTCATTTAAATTAGGATAATTTTTAAAAGGAACCACTATCAGTGACCAATGATGGCAGTAATCATCCTGTAAAGGGTGATTACTTAAAGTCAGATCGTTATCAACATGCATACGGAACCATAACAAAAAAACGTATGGTTTAGTAACTATTTTTTCTGAATTTTGAGTGTTTTTTATAAAATCTAAATTATGACAGTTGTTTGAGGCTATATTTTTTTTAGGGGTACGATCTTTTGTTTTAAAAGAAGACAGATCTTTAAAAGATAAACTCCAAAGATGGAGAGATTCCGATCTGGGAATAAAGTCTTGAGCTGTAATTTTATAAGTAAATGATAAATCATTCCAATGATTTATATCTATAAATTCTTTTAAGAAAAGATCATAAAAAGGAGTTTTTTCAGTGACTTTCTGTTGTGAATACTTTTGGAAAGCTTCTATTTTATAGAAAAGAGAAGAATCTGGATGTATTTCACAGGCCTGACCGTAAACACTGATTTTTTGAGGTAGAATATGATTGGGTTTTATCTTTTTTTGGATATCCATTAAATAAGGGATTAGCCCCTCTTCTAAAGGATCATTCCCAAAAATCTCATGTACTAAGATATCTGGAGATTTCATATCTTTAATATTCATGGAATTCCCTGAAAAGACTTCTAACCTATCTACAGGAAGTCCTAACCTTTTAGCAAGCAGAGGAATCTTCTCACTCCAATAAGACTCTTCAATGGCTAAAGCTTTTTTTGCTCCAAAATGTAAACTGGATAAGGCAAAGATCCCTGTTCCTGATCCAAGATCCATAACAGTGGATTCCGAAGTTATGATCTTTTGAAGTGCTTCAAGATACGTTTTTGTTCGAATATCATCAGAGATCATCGACCATTGGATCCAAGAGTCTGATAAGAGATTTTCTTGAGTATTGTAAGAAGATTCATTTAAGATGATACCTTCAGAGATCAAAGCTTCTATATCTTGAGAATAATCATTAGGAACATGGGTGTTTTTAAGGGTCTCTTTAATATACTGAGGTATTTTAGGAAGAGGGATATTCATTTGAATTGCTTTAAGAATCCAAAAAATATCAGGAGTTATGAAAAACTCCGGGGAAATATCCGAAGATCTAATGCGGATTTTACCTGTAGAATCAAGCCGGAAAGACAAGCTTTGGGAGAGCTTCATTAATGTATTATTTCCTATTGTATTATTTTGATACGAATCAGAACATATATTTTTTTTCTCATTCTTTGAACAAGAAAAAACAAATTTCCATAAATTTTATGGATGATCCTGAATTTTCTAGAGAATATTTTTTACCAGAAGATAAGGAACTCCATAAATTGATCCAACCTAAGAAAGAATCTTCCTATCTTTACTTTAGTATTAGACAAAGCACAAAGCTTCATAAAAAAATACAAGATTATCAAATAGATTGGTATGTTTTCCCTGAAATGGTTAAACGATTAAAAACGGAAGGACCTAACGGATCTTCAAATATTCTTCAAAAAACCATCCAATATTTAGCTGCAGGACATCAGATAGAGGATACCTTAGAAGTCATTCCTCCCGACGTTTTTTAAAGATGTCCTCATAAGATTCGTTGACGATATATGTCACATATTATAAATAGGAGTTATGAAACCGAATATTCACCCTATCTATGGCCCTTGTACTGTTAGTTGCGCCTGCGGCACCACTTTTGAAACACGCAGTACAAAATCTACTTTAAAAGTAGATATTTGCTCGACTTGTCACCCTTTTTATACTGGTAAACACAAATTTGTGGATACTGCTGGTAGAATTGAGAAATTCCAACGTAAATACGGAAAACCTACCGAACCTACTCCTACTGAATCAACTTAACTTCTTTTAGACGACCCTAGGATTATTATTATGTGGGAACGTTTAGAAAAGTTCTATTTGAGAATTCAAGAGATCCATTCACTTTTAATGGATCCTCAGATCGCTACAGATACACTGAAATCATTAAATCAAGAGCTTTCTACTTTAATGCCTTTAGGGGATCTTTATTTAGAGTGGAAACAACTGAGAAGTAATTATGAAGGTGCTCTAGAGCTTTATCAAGAGTATACAGATGAACTTCAAAAACTCGCTCTTCAAGAGATGGAAGAAAGCACTGCTAAGATTAAAGTCTTAGAATCTAGAGTTTTAGAGATCCTTATGGATCTCGATGATGATGAGCCTAAATCTTTATTTTTAGAAATCCGTGCAGGAGCTGGTGGTAAAGAAGCCGGTCTTTTTGCTGGGGAACTCTTTCGAGCTTATTTAAGATTCTGTGATATTAAATCTTGGAAAAAAGAGATCCTCTCCTATTCTGATAATGAACTGGGCGGCATCAAAGAAGCTGTTTGTCAGATCTGGGGAAAGAAAGCTTACACACTCCTTAAAAATGAAAGAGGAGTTCATCGAGTTCAAAGAGTTCCTGAAACTGAATCCCAAGGGAGAGTACACACATCTACTGTCACTGTAGCTGTGTTACCAGAAGTTGATGACGTTAAAGTAGAGATTAAAGATACAGAGTTACGTATTGATACCTATCGAGCCAGTGGTGCTGGGGGACAACACGTTAACCGGACAGATTCTGCTGTTAGGATCACACATCTACCTTCAGGAGTGGTTGTGACTTGCCAAGATGAAAGATCTCAAATTAAAAATCGTGCAAGAGCCCTGAAGATCTTACAATCTAAACTTTTCGAGATTGCAGAATCTCAAAGAAACCAATCTGTTTCTGAAGATCGTAAATCTCAAGTAGGATCCGGTGATAGAAGTGAAAGAATCCGAACCTACAATTTCCCTCAATCCCGGATCACAGATCACCGTATTAACTATACAACACATCAAATTAATGAATTCATGGAAGGTCGAATGGATCCTATTTTAGACGCCATGATGGGAAGCCATGAATCCAATTTGGACAATTAAAAAAATCCTACTCTGGACTCAAGAGTATCTTTCCAACCAAAAGGTAACAGAGAGTCCCTCTTTAGATGCTCAAATACTCTTAGCTCACACCTTAAATGTAGATAAAGTCTACCTCTTTACTCATTATGATAAACCCCTAAGCCCCGAAGAAACAAAGCATTATAAAGAACTTATTAAAAGAAGGCTCAAAGGAGAACCCATTGCCTACATTGTAGGATTTAAAAATTGGTATGGGTTAGATATTAAAGTCACAACTGATGTTCTAATCCCCAGACCTGAGACAGAAACACTCATAGATATATCTATTGCTATGCTTCAAACATTAGACCATCCCAAAAGAGTTTATGATCTCTTCACAGGATCAGGGTGTATTGGTTTAGCCATAGCTAAAAAATATCCCGATCTTGAAATTATTAGTGTGGATAAATCATCTAAAGCATTAGAAATAGCTAGAGAAAATGCAGCTCACTTAAATCTTAATCACATCATCTTCGAAGAAAAAGATCTGTCTCTTGTTGAGTCTTATGATGAACTCTCAAAAAAATACGGCAAAGCAGATCTTGTTCTCTCTAATCCTCCTTACTTATCTATGGAAGAATGGAAACATATCTCTTTAGGTATACAAGAATATGAGCCTTACGAAGCTCTAGTTTCAGGAGAGTTAGGAACTGAACTTTCAAGAACTCTACTGGATCAAAAAGAGAAAATATTAGATTCAGGATTCCTTCTTATGGAAACATCTTTAACTCAACTTCAAAGTCTTAAATTAGATAAGATCTCTCAATTCTATTGGCAAAGTGTAGGTAATCTTCCTATAGGTTATTCCTTGATTGAAGATATGTCTTATTCTCCAAGGTTTTTATGTTGGAGGACTTTTGCAGAGCAGGGATAAAAGCAAGTAGGCTTTTTCTTATAACCGACATTCCGCACCCTAAAACTATAAATTATTTTAAATAAAAAATAATTTATAAGACGATAAATCTAAAATCACATAAAGATGAGTAACATTTTAAGTAAACTGTATAAAATATTTTAAAAAACCTTCTTAACAGTTTAAGCAGT
>CANGWC010000050.1 GCA_947457515.1 Silvanigrellaceae bacterium | reverse complement strand
TATCAAAGCTCTTAAAATTAAATATTCTATATGGCAAACCCGCAGTCGAAGTGTTGCTAATTATTTTGTCAATATCTTTGGCGCTATTTGTGCTCATGGGCTTGGGTATAAATTTGGATTTTGAAGCTCTTATCCCGAACTCACGTTATTAGGGTATGCGTTTCCAGTTGGAATAGTGTCCACATCAGTAGGAGATTGGGACTACCAAAATCTTTTGCCTAAGCCTCCTTATAATTTAGCAACAGCACCCAGTCAGAAGTTTTTCAGTGATTGGTTTCTCACAGATTTTAGTGCTACCACCCGAATTACAGGAAATTTATATTATGGTTTTGCATGGGGAAGTAGGATTGGGAGATTTAGTAAAGATCTTTATTACTCACCAACAGTTACATATGGAGGTTTTACAGCGAGATGTGCCATCACTTCTCCCTAATTTTTTAAAGAGTATCCTTTAGAATCCATTCTCTAGGCTGTCCTGTACTTGCAAGAAGAGATAGCCATAATGGGCTATTGATATCTAAACGTTTCTTTTTACCTTGAAGAGCTTCTAAAGGGATATGGGTAAAGTACTCATGAACATATCCAATCATAAGACCTGTTTTACCAGACATTGCTGCATGAACAGCATGTTGTCCTAAGTGAGAACAGAAAATAGAATCATCAGCTGATGTCAGTTGAGATCTTAATATGTAACTGGGATCAATGTATTTTAGAGTGACATCAATACTTTGTTCTTTAAAATAAGTGAGAATCTTTTCTTGAAGGAATCTTCCGATATCATTGAGTTTAGGATTCCCACTGGGATCATATTCTTTATTGGTTTCAGAGAAGAGGTTTTGTCCGGTACCTTCAGCGACAACAATGGTGGCATAACCTTTCTCGAGGATACAACGACTCAAATTATGAAAGAATCCATAAGGGCCATCTAAGATCAGATCAACTTCCGGGATTAAGACAAAATCAACATCAGTCACGGCAGCGGCGGCTGTTGCAGCTAATGCTCCGGAATGTCTTCCCATAATTTTTACAAGACCAATGCCATGATAAGCACTTCTGGCTTCTGTAATCGCACAACGAATGGCTTCTGCACCTTGTGCCACAGCAGTATCAAATCCAAAGCTTTTAGAGACCCAAGGGATATCATTATCCACAGTTTTAGGGATACCAATCACGGAAATAGGAAGATTTCTTTGAGTGACTTCTTGATAAATAGAATAAGCTCCTCTTAAGGTTCCATCCCCTCCGATCATAAAAAGAATCTGAATATTTTGAAGCTGCAAAGCATCAACGATATGCGCTGCATTGGAGTGACCTCGACTGGTACCTAGGATACTTCCTGCTTCACTATCTATATTTTGAACAAAATGATCTTCTAAAGGGCACCAATCAAATTGAAATTGTTTAGTCGTTGAATCGTGAGAAAAACCTTGTAATCCAAAGGGAACTCCTAAGATTCTTCTGACTTTATAACGATCGTATAAGACCCGTACAATGCTTTGAACAACGTTATTCAGACCAGGAGCGAGTCCTCCGCAGGTGACAAGAGCGACTTTAATTTTATCGGAAGCCCAGAAGATGTTTTCCCGGGGACCAGCGATCTCTAAAGAAGGAGAAGGCTGCTCATGGGCCATAAGATTAGCTAAAATGGCGTTTTTATTATCATCAATAAAATGATGAGGAGATAGGAATGTTTTAAGAGGTGAAGGAATATTTCTTTCACCAAAAACAGGATAAAGACAAGGTATAGAAAAATGTTGGTTCATAAAGTACAGGCAAGACCACCGGGCTTGCCTGTTAGTTTTACGTTGAGAATTCCATTTTGCATAGGGGGGCATCCCATAAGATTAGGAAGAAGGAATCCTAAATTCTTTTCAATCTCGCCTCGCATCTGTAATTTGAGGTTTAAAGCTAAGAAAGAGCCTTCCATAGAACCACTCACATTAATATCAAGATCTTGAGAAGAGATCTCTAAAGGAGGTTCAAAAAGAAGTTTAGGACCATTTAAAGAAAGATCAGCTGTAAATTTCTTAAAGTCTTGTTTGGGGATCTTAAGAGTTGCATCATTAATATCTAAGAAACCTTTTTTCAAAGAGAGATGAAAATCTCCTTTATCTCCATTCAAATTCACTTTCCCAAAAAGAAACCCACCTAAAGAACTTTTTCCTAAAAGAGGTGCAAGAAGAAGAAACGCGGGATCGTTTTTAGTTCGGATATACCCAAAGACTTGTTTGAAAAAACCTTCTACTCCAAAATTATCAATCTGAGCATCTATGTAAGGAGAAGCAGCTCCTTTAAAAAGAGTCTGAATCATAGGAAGAGAAACCTTAAGATCTAAAAATCCTTCTTTTTGTTGAAGAGATGATGACAAAGAGATCTGATTGATAAAAAGAGGGGTAACATTTAATCGAGCAGTGACTTTAGGGAAAGCAATTTCTTCCGGAGTATCTGAAACTTGATACAAAGAAAGGTTTTTGAGTTCGACACCAGTGACCCAATAGGGAGATAGTTGTCCAATTTTAACCCTTAAAGGAATGTTTTGTTCTATAAAAGCAGAGGAAAGCTTTTGGATAAGAAATTCTTTAATCACTCCATAAGGGAATGTGAAATACGTGAATCCTATCAGGGGAACAATTGCTCCTAAAGCATAGATGCTCCAAAGAATTCTTCTGGGAACTTTTTTAATAGGCCGGGTATCTTCATTCATAGTATTCATCTTTATTTATTTTTCAGAGCTAAACCTTCAATTTCTAAGGCCGCATCAAAAAAAACTTTATTTTGATAAGTTCCTTTTATATTCAAGGATGAAACTTTATACATTTGAGGGCTATTTTCTACAGCGATCACAAATTCAATGATTTTTTTTAAAGAAAGATTACTGGCTTTATAATCTAATTTTGCTTGGCTATAACCTTTGGAGAGGGGATGACTGGGAGGAAACTCTGTCATAGGAATTTGACTAGGGAAGACACCTTGAATACCCATTTCACGCGTTTTCCCTTCGAGGAAGGTTAAAATACTTCCAGCTTGATTAGCGGTATTAAGCTTTTGTTGAAGATCATTAAACTTTTGTTTGGTTGCCATGAATTCTAGACTGATATCTCGCAACTGACTTGCTCTGAAATAAGCTTTATCCAATTGTTGCTGCAGTGAACTCAACATAGAAATATAGATAATAATTAATCCAAAAAGAACCAAAATTCCAAAAACACCCATACCAATTAAAGTACCGCTTCGTTGTTCTGGGGATAGCTTAAAGTAGCTATCCATAATAAATTCCATACGTTCATTTTGTTTTCCAAAAATCCACTGTTTAAGATTTTGAGATGTTGTATCTAAAAAACTCATACTTCCTCTTTTAATTGACCAGCTAAAACAAATTTAATGATTTTACCATCAGATCCAGGTTTATTCTCTTGTGATTTTTTCTCAATTGTTTGGAAAAGACCACCTTTTTTGAGAAGTTCAATGACTTTATCTGTCACAGCAAAACTTGCAGCTTCAGCTTCAATAGTAACATTTTGACCAGATGTGGTGAATTGAGTCACATCGATGACAACTTCCTTAGGAATTGCTTTAGAAATTTCATTGAGAACATATAAAGAAACGGCTTGTCTTTTTTGAGTGAAAGTATAAAGAACAGATTTTTGATTCTTAATCACTTCATTTAAATAACGAGAAGCTTTTTCTCCATAAACATCTAAATTCCAATTACTGGTAGATGAAATGCTTTTTAGATCTTTAGGCTCTGCATTATCTAAAAGTTTAAGAACTTCTTGACGATAGTCTTTTTTGATGGTTTGAATCCGGGAAGAATAAAGACTCCATCGAAGCATATAACTTGCTGCAAAACAGAAGAAAACACCCAAACATAGAAATCCAATATTCAAAATCGAAGAAGATAAAGCATCATAACTTCCTGTAAAAGAGAGTTCTCCTTTTCTCAGGTTAATTCGACTAGAATTCTTTTGAGGAATTCCTCTAAAGGCAAGAGCCATGGCTTGTGCCATGTGAGGTGGAGGATTGCCATTAGAGTATGAAATTTCAGTACTGGAAAGTTCAAAAGGAAGAAGAGGGATTTCTAATGCTTCAGATATAACATGTTTGAGGGGATCACCTTGACCACCTACAACCAGTAAATGATTCAGATTGATTTTTTCATTAGCTTTAAAAGCTTGAACGGTACGAGAAATTTCTTTCATCAGCTCTAAACTGGAATCTGTGATCTTTTTTTGGAGTTCTTCAGAAATATCCAGAGTATCAGAAGCCATAGCCATATGCTTAATTCTTTGAGCTTCTGCAAATGTGACTTGTAAGTCTTTTGAAAGATATTGAGTGAGAGTCATTCCCCCCATCATCAGTATTCTCGAAGAGATCAGATGACCCTCACTGAAAAATAGTAGCGAAGTTTTCACATGGCCGATATCTATCAGAAGCGTAGGTTCTGAAGGTAAATATGAAATAAAATTCATATAAGAAAGATAATCAACATCAATGATCTTAGGTTCCACATGAAGAGAATGCAGAGTTTCGATATACTGTTGAACATTTTCCTTCTTACAAAGAACTGTCAATATAGAAGAAATTCCATCTTTAACACCTAAGACTTGATAATCAAAAACACTTTCTTCTATAGGGAAGAGGGACTGTTCCTCAAGTTCATTTTGTAAAATGAGATCAAGATTCTTTTTCTTAACATTAGCAAGCTGTAATATCCGGGAAGAAGCATAAATTCCAAGAATAGATGTGAAGATTTTATCTACAGATATCTCATGATCGGTGAAAAGCTGTTGTAAAGCAGTGGCACCAATGACTTCCATAGGCACAGATTCTATTGTTGGAACAGGAATTTCATAGAAACGAGAGATCTCATAAGATTTAAAACGATAAATCATCTCTACAGCTTTGATGGAATAGTTTCCAATATCGAGACCTAGAACTTTTTGCATGAAAGATGCTCCGAGATTTTTACCAATTTTAAAACCCCATCATAAGATAGGATATAAGTGAACTTGAATTAATTGTACAATATTCAAAAATATTCTACAAAAAAAATAGTCGAAGTAACAACGGTACTCATTTCAGCAATAGAGGATGATGTTGTTTCTACTTGGTGATATGATCAATATGACTCTATAATACATACAGTAACAATACAGGCCTATGGACTTTCCTAAAGATTCAGAAAATATCATTATTAAAAGAATTTCCCGTAGGGTAACTAAATACCTGGAATTAGATCATAAACCTACGCTCATGCAAGAGAATATAGGATCTATGGATGAAGTGACATCACAACATTCTATTACCCCTGTTGTTAATGAACCTGTCTCTCGCATCACTCCACCAGAAATTTCGAATATCCCTATATTACAAAACTCGCAGATATCAGAATTTCCTCAAGCTGTATCTTTAACAGCACAAATTACTGAAGACTTTAAGAAACCAGAAGTCAATCAAGAAACTCCACCTGAAGAGGAATCAAATGAAAACTTTAATATGGAAGATCATAAAGAGGTCTCCCATATTTTACCTATGCTTTCAACAATCCAAGAAAATAAATATAAAGATCAGAATCTTATCTTAGGAATGAGATATTCTTTTGTACTTGCTCTTGTCATTTTTTTGTTATTTATCAGCATTATGTTCAAATTTAACCTACTAGAAGGTTTTATTCCTGAATGGATTTTCTAAGTTAAAGGACCTCTTTAACTTCTCAGAGATATCTCCGAAAAGCTATATTATGCTTTCGGTCTCTTCTCGCCTCTTGCCTGCTATTCATTTATTGCAAGAATCCAACAAATTTGTATTTGTCCAAGCCTTTGATAAAGCAGCAGGAAATCTTAAAGAACTCTCTTTACAATACCCCACAGACGTTGAAGTTCAAATCCGTAGAGTAGAAGTCACTTATCACACATTATTATTAGATAACTTATGTTCAGAACTTAAAAAAAGGTTAGAACAAAAAAGCACATTTGCTTTACAAATCGCCTCTGCTCTTGCTGAACTCAGATCTTTTGAGAAAAGTAAAAAAATCAAATCATTTGCTCGAGTGACCGATGATATGGTCTACCCTACTAAAACTCCAGAGATTCCTGTATCTATTCAAACCTGTTTAAAGTTTATAGATGAATATCCATTAGAATATGGATCATGGTATGTGGCAGGTTGTGCTTATGAAGTTCAAGGATTCCTACCAGAAGCTATTATGGCATGGAAGAAAGCTTGGGAGCTTTGTCCCAGTTCTCTTTGTATCTTAGGAACCTTAGGAGAACTCCAACATTTGGGAGCATTAGCATCGGATGATGCTGATTATCTTGATCATTTTGAGAAACTCGATCCTTATGTTGTCCATGGAAATCCCGAAACTCATAAAATTCTTTTTAAAGAGTTTTATGATAAAGGAGAATATTCTTTAGCTATTAACGCATTAAGAACTTTGAGTGATTGGATCCAATCGGAAAAAGGAGAGGTTCCTCCCGAAATAGAATGTTTATGCCTTTTGGGTGCACATCAATGCTATAAAGCTCAAAATAACATACCAGCTGCGGAAGCATGTTTGATGGAAGTCCGTGGAATGATGGATGGAATCCATCAAGATAAAGAAATGCTCTTTATTGCATACACTTTAGAAGAATTCTCTCTAGAAAAAGAAGCTCAGGAGTGTTTCATCTCTTTACTTAAACTCCCTAATGTTTCCTTAAAGGTAATAGAAGAAGTTACAACTCACTGTTTACATAAAGATAATATTGATGAACTCAAAGAAGCCTTAAAAGTGACTTATCATCATACAAAAGGTATGGAAGAGGTGGTTTTTTGTCAGTTGCTCGTAGATCTTACCCAGAAGAAAAAAGATGTTCGTCAGTATATGGATAGGAAAAAAAGGCTAAGAAGAATCTTTCAAAGAGGACTCATGGACACTAATGCCTTAGAAGAATCTTTTAAAGATACAGAATCTGATTATGAGATTCATCTCATGGCAGCAGAATGGTCTATCAAACAAGGCAAAAATGAAGAAGCTTTGAAACATTATGAAATGATGTATGACCTTCATCCCTTAAATTCAACCTGTA
The DNA here is from genome assembly GCA_947457515.1 of Silvanigrellaceae bacterium. GTDB lineage: Bacteria > Bdellovibrionota_B > Oligoflexia > Silvanigrellales > CANGWC01 > CANGWC01. The sequence goes on along the minus strand of CANGWC010000050.1, from coordinate 1,628 downwards.
TTTTAAAAATGGTTCAAAATCTTGTGAAAACTAAAAATTATTCGAGATGCCATGAAATCTGTAAAGAGAGTTTAAAAGTTCTCACGCCAGCACAGGCCTCGGAACTCTCTTGGTTACAAGCAACAGCGTACACTCTTGAATCGAAAAAAGAAGAAGCATTACATTGTCTCAAAAGATCTTTGGAATGGGATCCTTGGAATATTTCTTACATCTGTCTTTATCTTAAGATTAAAGATAAAGACTCTCAGATTTTTCTTAAAAAATACATCGATCAAAGTATTGAACAAAAACCTATGGCAATAGATATCTTTCAAGGTCTAAAAGCATACGCTCAAAGTCTACTTTTAGAAGGACAAAACGAATGGGCATATCACTTATCCAAATTACTTCTTTTGGAATCTTTTCAAGATTCAGAAACACAAGATCTCTTTATGAATGCTTCAAGCTCATATGATGTTTCGTTATCTGTTCAAAATCTTCTCAGGATGTCTAAAGACTTTAGTGATATCGCCGTTATTATTGCTGGAATATATGCATTAAGTGTTCAATGGGAAACCTGCCAAGAGTGGTGCCGACTAGCCAATACACGATCTTTAGAGGAGTCTCGAAATCTTCGTAGAAATCTTTTGAAGTGGGAAAGTCTCTATCTTATTTTTAAAGGAAATGACTGGAAACGAGCACAAAGTCTTTTAGAAGGAGCTTTAGACTCTTTCGAAGCTCCTCAATATTATCCTAAAGATCTCACCATACTTTTAGGTTACACACTGGTTGTTCAGGGAGAGATCGCTTTAGGTATGGAAAAACTCAATTTTGAAGAGCCTGCTTCTATCTTCCATTATTACTTTCATACAAAAGCTCTCAGCAGATTGGGAGAAGTTAAAATCGTTAAAGAACTTCAAAGCTTTGCACCAATCACACCCCTTGATCAAAAAATGTTAGAAGAAATTTATTATCTTACAGGCTCTCAAGGTAAGGGTGGTTTAATGTGTTGAGTGCTTTTGAAACTCACTGAAATTAAGTAATTCAGGCAGTTGTGTTAAAAAACGAAACGGGAGAGATAACGCATCCAAAGATAAAAAATCTTTATAAGAAAATAAGTTTTTGCTTTCTTCCTGAAGAAGTTTTTTACAGAGGATTAAAATTTCCTTCATATGATTAAGCTTAAGGGTGTCATTGATTGGAAATATATCTTCTAGATTTAATATCATCAAATCTATATATCCTTTAAGCATTTCAATTCTATGATAAAATTGTCGTTTTGTATCGGGCTTGATATTGAGAAGAGTGGTCCCAAAATTCACATCTTTAAAAACCGTATCTGTAGATTCGGCCTTTAAAGATGTTTTAATTCTTCGAAAAAAACTCAAGAGTTCTTTTTGGTAACTTTCAGAGAACAATTCCTGGGATAGAGACAGTCTTTGAAAAGATATCTGAAATAGGTGTTCTAGCCCCTCATTAAAGTCTAAATCATAGATTTTTTTTAACGTGAGTTCGGGATAAGAGCTTCAAAATCCAAATTTATACCCAAGCCCATGAGCACAAATAGCGCCAAAGATATTGACAAAATAATTAGCAACACTTCGACTGCGGGTTTGCCATATAGAATATTTAATTTTAAGAGCTTTGAT
>CANGWC010000049.1 GCA_947457515.1 Silvanigrellaceae bacterium | reverse complement strand
TAAAAGTCGATCTTCCATAATCAGCGTATGGTTATATCCTCCTCGCCTTCTTTTAATCCCTTCTTCTTCTTTTAGAATCTCTAGAATTCTTTCAAATACCTTTAGCGGTAATCCCGTTAATCTTCTAAAATCTTCTTTTTCTATTTATCCCTAGTGTTGCACTTCAGATTTGAAACGGGGACTTCTTTCCACTTCATCTTTAACCGTATAATTTAATTGGGTTATTATAATCATTTCTGACTATTATGCTAACTCTTGAAATTTGAAATTTCTAATTGATAATTTAGTAATGCAAGAGGTCTAATGTCTTCCTAAATTCACACACAGAACTATTGCCTAATTTATGTAGCTATCATATATTTTTTCTGTGGAAGAGATGTCTTTTATTTCAGCAATCAACTCTCACTTACCGTGAGTGTGCGAAAACCAAGCTGTGATGTTAATTTAGAAGATCTCTTCCCATCTTAAAAACAATTCCTCACTGATCTTCAAAGTTTCATTTTCTAATCTTAACTGTCTTTAGGTTACATTCCATCTTCTATGATAATTAATCCTGTGCCCTCTGTGGATAATGACATGCGATTAAATGTTCAGGATCATCAGAAAGACTTCTATATTCAGGGATAACCTCTAAACATTTATCTTGTTTATAAGGACATCTTAATGCAAACACACATCCTGTAACGGATGTTTCAATGCTTTCTGTTAACGTCTTAGCTTTACGATTCTTACCAGGTAAAGACTCTAAAAGAAGATGACTGTAGGGATGTTGAGCATCTTCAAAGAACTTATCCCGGGATACATATTCCATCACTCTTCCTTGATAAAGAACTAAGATATGATGACTCACATAACGTATCACTGAAATATCATGACTGATAAAAAGATAACTCGTCTGAAAAGTATCTTGAAGTTTACGGATAAGGTTTAAGATCTGTGCTTGAATAGAGACATCTAAAGCACTGACAGGCTCATCAGCAATCACAAGTTTAGGTGACAAGGCAAATGCTCTTGCAATACTGATACGTTGTTTCTGACCTCCTGAAAACTCATGGGGGTACTTAGAAAGTGCATCAGGCGTCAATCCAAATAAAGGAAGGAGTTCTTTCACTTTCTCTTTTCTTTCTTTAGAAGATATTTTTTGAAGGATAAATGGTTCTTCTAGTATCTTCATAAGATTCATGCGAGGATTCAGACTTCCATAGGGATCTTGAAAGATCATTTGCATATCTTTACGAAACGGTCTGAGTTCTTTATCTGAAAGATTTGAGAGATCCTGATTTTGAAATAAGATCTTACCTTTTAAGATAGGAATCAATCTTAAAATAGCTAAAGCTAGAGTTGTTTTACCGCTCCCGGATTCTCCTACGATCCCTAACGTTTTGCCTTCTTCGACTTTAAAAGAAATATCTTTGAGAATATGTTGATTAAAAAGATTTTGAACTTCAAGAAGTGGCATGATGACAAGCACTCCAATGATCTTGATAAGAGATCAGTTCTGGTCTTTGATCTAAACAGATATCCGTTGCTTTAGAGCATCTTGATGCAAATAAACATCCTTTCGTTGTTTGACGTTCACTTAAAGTGGGAGGAAGACCGGGAATAGGTTCTAAAGTCTGATGAAATCCTTTAGGCCTAGAATTCAAAAGTCCTAATGTATAGGGATGTAACGGACTCCCTAAAACATCTTCTACAGTTCCTGATTCCACAATATACCCTCCATACATCACCATGACTTTCTGGCACATATCACTGACAATATTCAGATCATGACTGATAAATAATGTAGACATATTCATTTTCTTCTGATGATCTTTAAGGATATCTAAGATTTGACTCTGAATCGTCACATCTAAAGCTGTTGTAGGCTCATCTGCTAAAAGTAACAAAGGATCACTGGCTAAAGCCATGGCAATCAAAACTCTTTGTCTCATCCCTCCCGAAAGATGATGTGGGTACTTATCAAAGACTTTCTCCGGGTCAGAGAAATGAAGAGATTTCATCATCTCTAAAGTCGCTTTCCGGGCTTCTTCCGAAGAGTATTTCTTATGAATCTCATAGACTTCTCCTATTTGATGACCTATTTTCATCACAGGATTTAAGCTTGTCATAGGTTCCTGAAAGATCATGGAGATCTCTTTACCTCTCAAAGCATGTCTCTTCTCAAGAGGAATCACAGACTCCCCCTTAAAAAGTATATCTCCATTCACAATACGAGATGCTGGCTGTAAATCTAATAAAGTCATTGCTAATAAAGATTTGCCACAACCAGACTCACCCACAAGCCCTAAAGATTCTCCCTGTTCTATTTTCAAAGAAAGATTTTGAATTGCTGGAGCAAATCCATCTTTCTGAGGAAATCCCACAGTGAGATCTCTTATTTCCAAAAGTATTGATGTCACTAAAGCTTCCTACTGATGGCGCACAAGCCAATAAGTCATCATATCATGAAGGAATTCAAGAGTAGGAACATGGAAGTTATTTTTTTTAAAATTTTCCAGTAAAGTCTCTAGTTCTAAGACAATTTCTGACATTTTTTTCTGCGTTTTCTCAAGTCCACCACTGTCAGTGACTTGTTTTTGAATTTCCAGTAATTCTGTTTCTGTAATTTCTTTTTTAAAAGCAATTTCTTTAATTCTTAATGAGAGCTCTCTTGATTCTTCCATGGCATAAAGAAGTGGTAACGTAATTTTACCTGTTTTGAGATCTTTAAGCCGTTCTTTACCCAGTTCACCTGTGGTTCCGACATAATCAAGGTAATCATCAGTCATTTGAAATAACTTACCTAATAAAAATCCAAATTTTTTGAATCCTAGTTGAATCTCTTCAGAAGCCTTTGCCAGAACAGCTGGAACTTCAAAACATGCGGAAAATAAACCTGCTGTTTTGCCGGCGATAATAGAATCATAATACTTTGAGCTTTTATCTGGATCCCAAAGCACTTCCCACTGAGTGATCTCAGATAAACTCATCTGACGAACAGCATCAGTAAAAATATTGAGTACCTTAAATGATCCACACGTAGTCATCAGGTGACACGCTGTTGCATAAATATAATCACCAGAAAGAATAGCCAGAGTAGGTCCAAACATCTGTGATGATGTAAATCTATTCCGTCTCAGTTTAGCTTCATCAATCACATCATCATGCAAAAGACTTGCAATATGAATAAATTCACACACAGATCCTAAAATATACTTTTGATCTTCATGATAATGAAGCATATGACAACACACTAAAAAACATGCAGGTCTCAATAATTTACCTGGCTTTTGGAAGGGATAAGAAACCACAGCCTGTGGTTCTGTAGACTTAACATCTAAATATTCATTAAATCGAGATGTTAAGATATCCAGATCTTTTTGAATTTCTGGAAGGATTGCAAAAGCCATAATTAATTCATTTTAAGAGTTATGTTGATTAAAGTCATGTATTGTATTTATTAATGACTCCCCAGAAAAAAGAGCACTCCCTATAATAGCCCCATCAAATCCTTGATTTTTCACTTCCTCAAAATTCTTAAGATGTATACCACCATCACACACAATACGAGGACAAGAGATTTTATTTTTCATACAAAACTCTTTAATCTCAAGACATTTATTCAAACTCGATTTTATCATCTCTTGACCAGCAAACCCAGGATTGACTGTCATAATCACAATCTCTTGGCAAACTTCTAAAAGATGCATCACAGACTGAATGGATACATGGGGATCTATAACGATTCCTGCTTCGCATCCTTGTCCTTGTATAGATCTTAAGAGCCGATAGGGATGATTCACTGTATCTGGATGGAACGTTAAAGTATTAGCTCCCGCAGCAATAAAATCTCCGGCAATTCTTTCAGGATGAGAAATCATAAGATGCACATCTAATGTCTTTTGAGTGTATTTTCTGATTTCTTGAATGAAAAGAGTTCCATAAGTCAACTGTGGAACATATGTTCCATCCATAACATCTATATGAAACGTCTCTATTCCATGACTTTCTAATATCTTAAGGTTTTCCGGGATTTCAAAAAGAGGACAAGAAAGTAGCGAAGGAAGTATTTTCATATTTAAAACCTATTTGGGTTGCACATAAGAATCCATAAGTTTTTTGATGCCAACTTGAGGGAATCTGATCTCTAATTTATATCCATCAGAGCTTTTTTCAATCTTTTCTATCTTACCTGTTCCAAAGATAGAATGCTGAACTTGCTGACCAGATTTCCAAGGACAATCATCTTGTGCTTTAAAAAAGCTCACATCTTTTTTCTGAGAATATATGCTTGTTCCTGAAACCAGTGTATTGGAAGGTTTTACAGAACCATTCCTAAAAGGAGCACTCTTAGGAAACTTCAAAAATTGCATATTCTCTGAAAAATATGTCTTCTCTTTTGTGGTTGCTACAAGCTGACTTTCCTCTGTTAAATACTCTAATGGAATTTCAGAAATAAACCGACTGGGCTCTGTAGGAGTGTCCATACGTAATCTGTTCTTCATAACATGACTCATATAAAGTTGGTTCTTTGCACGGGTCATCGCCACATACATCAAACGTCTTTCTTCTTCCACATCCAATTCATTATCTAAACTGTTATAATGAGGTAAAGTTCCTTCTTCTAATCCTAAAATAAAAACAGTGTCAAACTCTAAACCTTTAGCTGCATGTATGGTCATTAAAGTTACAGCATCGTCTTTATATTCTTGTAATCCAGAAAATGTTGCATCTGTGATCAAAGAACACTCTTGGAGGAATAAATGAAGCTTCTCTAAAGAATTAAGATTTTCATGTTGTGCTGAAAACTCTAATAAAGCATTACTGAGTTCCATCACATTGATCCAACGCTCTTCTTCATCTTCAGGATAATAAGATTTTAAATATTCTCTAAAATCCAAAAAAGTTAACGTATCATTTAGAATTTTATTTAAAGAAGCGTCCTGCATCAATTGCGCTTTGATTCTTTGGAAAAATTCCATCTTCTCTAAAAGCAGTTGCCTTGCTTTAAAGCTTAAAGGAGAGCTTGAATCTTCCACGATCCTCAGTGCCGTTTGATAAACACCTAATCCTAATATTTTGCTTTGTTCTTGAAGATATTCAATAGACTTCTGACCAAATCCCTTCTTAGGAAGAGCTAAAGTCTTCTCAAAGCTGACATCATCTTGAACATTCACAAGGACTTTAAAATAAGAAAGAAGGGATTTAATTTCCCATCTCTCATAAAAACGTACAGATCCAAAAATCACATAAGGAATGACTTTACGTCGAAGATGTTCTTCTAAAGCTCTACTTTGAGCATTTGTTCGGTATAAAATTGCAATACGATTGTAAGCTTTACCTTTTCTGTTTTCTTCAGAGATCTGTTGAGAGATATGGGATGCCTCATCATAAATATCTGCATACCGATTTAAATGAATCAAAGAAGAACTGTTTTTATCTGTCCAAAGTTTCTTAGGAGATCTGATGGTATTATTAGCCACAACAGCAGAAGCTGCACTGACAATAGGAATGGTACTTCTATAATTCTGTTCTAATTTAAAAATCTTAGCTTTTTCAAAATACTTTTGAAAATTCATCATAAATTCAGGACAAGCACCTCTCCATGAATAAATAGATTGATCATCATCGCCCACAATACATAAATTTTGAGATCTGCCACTCAGAAGTCTAATAAATTCAAATTGAATAGGATTCGTATCCTGAAACTCATCCACTAAAAAATATTCATATCGATTCTGAAGATTATTTAAGATCTCTTGATTTTCACTTAATAGTTTAACCACAAGCAATAAAAGATCATTAAAATCTGCAGAATTTAAACTGAGTAATCGAGATTGGTAAAGAGAATAACACTTTAAGATAAGTTCTAAATCGTGCACTTCTCCAAATTTTTGAAAGATCTTTCGAGTATCTAAAACATTAGGATTTTGAAGAATATCTTCTGGTAGAAATCCTTGGTTTTTGAATTTATCAATATGACTTTTTAAGATTTGAGGCGTTAAAACAGAGTCTTGAATATTCAATTCTTTCAGGATGGCTTTTAAAAGAGTCTTTTGATCACCATCATCCACAATGGAAAAAGACTCTGTCAGTCCTACAGCTCTAGCAAACATCCTTAAAAATCTTGCACTGATTGAGTGAAATGTAGAGATCGTGACATGTTCTCCCCGGGGAAACTCACTGACTCTTTTTTTCATCTCTTGTGAAGCTTTATTAGTAAACGTCACACCTAATATAGATGAAGGAGATACTTTTGATTGTATAAGATGTTGAATTCTATGACAAATTACTGTTGTTTTTCCACTTCCTGCACCAGCGTATATAACCACTGGGCCATGGATCCAAGAAACCGCTTCTTTTTGAACGGGATTAAGCTCACTCATTTCTCTACACTGCCCTGATTGAAAGTGATTGACAACTGAAACTATTAATCTGATCATGCCTTTTAATGATGAAAGATAAAAAATTCGTACGTATAAATAAAAAAAAGCCTAAAACAATTCCCCATGATTCCGTTTTAAATCAAGATTCACAGGGAAACCCATCACTGTTGCCTGTACCTGTAAAAACCAGCGTCATTCCCCGTAAAAAAGTCTCAGTGGTTAAAGTTGAGAAACCACTCAGTCTCCCGGAACCTATCCAAAGATACCTTTATGAAATCAGAAAATTCCCTCTTCTTTCCTTAGAAGAAGAAAGAAGATTAGCCATTGAAGCTTTTGATCTGGGTAATTTAGAATCCAGACAAAAGCTTGTTACAGCTAACTTAAGACTTGTAGTTAAAATCGCTATGGAGTACCGCCGGGCTTATTCCCAAATGCTTGATCTGATTCAAGAAGGGAATGCAGGCCTTGTCCAAGCTGTTCAAAGGTTTAATCCTTATAAAGGAGTGAAACTCAGCACTTACAGTGCTTGGTGGATCCGAGCTTATATCCTTAAATTTCTGATGGATAATAAAAGTCTTGTGCGTATGGGCACAACAGATGCTCAACGAAAGCTTTTCTTTAATTTAAGAGCTGAAGCAGAGAAAATGTATGCTCTCACCAAAAAATTTGATCCTGTTCTTCTCGCTGAAACCATTGGAGTGAAAGAACAAGATGTCATTGATATGGAACAACGTCTCACTCAACAAGATATCTCACTGGATGCTCCTCATCATGAAAATGATGATCATCATAGATTTTCAGACACCTTAGAAGGTCATGAAGAAGATCCTGAGCTTCATGCAGAGAAAGAAGAAATTCAAAAGATTGTTAAGGCCAGACTTTCGGAATTCGAAAAAGAATTAACCGATAGAGATAAATATATTTTTAAGAACCGTATTATCTCCGATAGTCCTATAACCCTTCAAGATCTTGGAAATCATTTTGGAATCACCCGGGAAAGAGCCCGGCAACTTGAAGCAAGAATCTTAGAAAGAATTAAGGAAAAACTTGAGGATTTAAGATAAGATTGCTAATAATAAAGACCGTGCGCGGTTAGCTCAGTTGGATAGAGCACCAGACTACGAATCTGGCGGTCGGGCGTTCGAATCGCTCACTGCGCGCCACACAATACGGAGCGGTGGGTGAGTGGCTAAAACCACATCCTTGCTAAGGATGCGTAGGGGTAACTCTACCGAGGGTTCGAATCCCTCCCGCTCCGCCAACTTCTTTATAAGATCCAAATCAAATTATTTTCTTTGCTCAAGCATGCGAGTCTTATTTAGACTTTACTGTATTGTTTAATCCGAGCTTTGTTAACAGTGCCTACAAGCTTTATTCTCGAAAAAGTCGATATCCGATAATAACGTCATTTTTTATCATCACTCATGAGAATAAAGATTCAAGCTATTATCGGATATCATGGAAATCGATAATAGCTGAAAGTCACCATGTCAGCCACTGAACTAGTGATTTTTATAGATGTTTTCATAGTTACATCCCTGTAGGAATAACCTAAAAAATTTGAAAATTTAATAAATTCCCCAAAATGGAAACTACACCTAATTTACATGAACTGACCCACGAAAAACTTCGTGATCTATATCTTAAATTATCGGAAGAGATAAAAATATTGAAAAAGGAGGTAGAAAAAGCAAAAAAGAAAGTTTCTAGAAAGTCCAATACGATAAAAACATGGCAGAAAAAAAGGGATAGAACGCTTGCTATTCCTCCATGTCTCCTCAAATAAATGAGAGAACACTGGTCGTTTCTAGATATTTGAATCATCTCTCCGTAAAGTGACAAACTTAAAAATCTTGTGTAGATAATATTAACTCATTTTTACACAATTCAGATTTCTAAGGTTTATGAAAAAAGCATTCCTACTATTTAGTTTATTCAGTTATTCACTCTTCGCAAAACCTGCAGAAAACTCCATCTCAATAGAAACTCTTCATCTCTTTGAGTACAAAGATACAATAAGACACATTGCAAATTTCACATATGATTTAGATAAACTGCGTTTATTGCTGGAGTTTCATATGTTGTCTGAAGAGCTTATAGAACCTTTTATCGAGTCATTTAAAAAGAGTTTCCAAACTAATCTAACTATTCTTTTGAGTGAGTTACCTTATGTATTGGAACAAAATCGTGATGAATTTGCTTCCGTTTCACTCTTCCAAGATCATGCTTTTAACACTCACAAAGATTTTAAGAATTTTGATGAAGACAGTAAAGAATTGTATGTTCATCTTCAAAAAACATTACTTATTATAAAAAGGCTTGATACAAGCATATCAATTAAAAGTTCCCTCAATAAACCTCCTAGACTTTACACAAAACAATTAGTTGAGATCATATATATGATAGAGCTTTTCACAAACGAAATGGAAAAAATAAAAGATAAACTTATTATTGATAAAAGAATGACATCTCCGAGTAATTCTTTAAAAGAAAATGAGTCACCCCCCTCGAATTAAAAAAACTCTATACAGAGTTTTCCCAGGAGATTATTTTCTCACGAAAAGATATCTTTATGCAGCATGCATAACTTTTACTAAACATTGACTTATAGCTTGATTCACAGGCTTTCTTTTTATCCTAGAATTTCTATTTAAATACAAATCTATTTTGAGAGAC
>CANGWC010000048.1 GCA_947457515.1 Silvanigrellaceae bacterium | reverse complement strand
TTAACAACGGTATCCAAGAAAAGATTAAGAGAAATTGAAAATGAGATTAACAATCGACCCCGAAAAGTGTTAAATTACAGAACACCTGCTGAGGTATTCTTCGCTCACGTGAATAACCCTAGTGTTGCACTTCATGCTTGAATGGGCGTTAGATATTAAAAATCATACAACCAAAAATAATCATAAAATTAAAAATCTTTTAAAAAATTATTTCTAATGGATATTAATCTTCTGATTCCATTCCATAAAGTTTCAATTTTTTAGAAAGATAACTTCTTTCTAATCCCACAAGTTCTGCTGTTTTTGAAATGTTATGACCACAAACTTGAAGTTTTTCTTTTAAGAATACTTTTTCAAAATGGCTTCTAGCTTCTCTAAAATTATTAGCATGGGGAGATGCGCTTTTAAAAGATAATAAAGGAAGATCTTCTTCTTCTATAATTTCAGAAGATACAACAATACTTAGTCTTTCCATAAGGTTTTTAAGCTCTCGTATATTACCTGGCCAGGTATATTCTTTGATCCTGATTTCTGCTTGAGGGGAGAATGTTTTCAAAAAGATCCCAAATTCTTTACAAAAATACTCTAAATAATGCTGTGCAATAAAAAGAATATCTTCTTTTCTTTCTCTTAAAGGAGGAATTTTCATAGGGATAACACTTAACCTATAATAGAGATCTTCTCTAAATAAACCTTCTTGAATTCTTTTTTCGAGGTCTTTATTTGTGGCAGCTATAATACGTACATCAATTTCAATAGAGCTATCACTTCCCAGTCTTTCAATGCTTTGTTCTTGAATCACTCTGAGAACTTTACTTTGTGTTTTAAGACTCATATCTCCAATTTCATCTAGAAATAAAGTTCCTTCATGGGCGAGTTCAAATTTACCTTTTTTGGAGGATATTGCTCCTGTAAAAGCTCCTTTGTCATAACCAAAAAGCTCACTCTCAATGAGATCTTCAGGAATAGCAGCACAATTAATGGCTATAAATGGTTTATGATTTCGGGAAGATGATTGATAGATCTGCCGAGCAACGTTTTCTTTTCCAGTACCGTTTTCTCCGGTAATGAGGACTGTGGCATTTTTAGGAGCGACTATTGAGATCATTCTTCGGATCTCTTCCATAATAGAAGACTTCCCTAAAAGCTTATAATCTTGAGAAACTTTTGATTTTAAAGTTCTATTTTCAACTTCTAATCTTTTGATCTTCATAGAGTTTTGCACACTGGAAAGAATTTTTTCAATGCTCAAAGGTTTCTCTATAAAATCTAATGCTCCTAAATGTAAACATCTCACTGCTGTGGCTACATTTGCATGACCACTGATCATAATAACAGGAAGATCTGGGGAATCTTGATGGATTTCTTTTAAGAAATCATCTCCTTCTCCATCTGGGAGCCAAATATCTAAAATGACTAAATCAAAGATATGATTTTTGATTTTCTCTTTTGCTTCCGTTCCGGATCCTGCAAGAGTCGTACGATGTCCTTCATCTTTAAGAATCGCACTGAGACTTTGAGCAACATCTTTTTCATCATCTACAATAAGAATTTGAGCCATAAAATATATCCTTAGAGATAATCTAGCATAAGGGGAGATACACTTCGAAAATACTGCCTTTAGGGGTATTATTTTCAAGAGTAATAGATCCTTGATGATCTGCTGCGATTTGTCTTGCTATTACAAGACCCAAACCTGTTCCTAAACGTTTTGTGCTAAAATACGGTTCAAAGATTTTTTGTTTAATTTCCCGGGAGATCCCTGGTCCCCAATCTTTCACTTGTATCTTAAGAAATCCTTCTTTTTCAGAATAAAGAGCATGAACTTCAATGGGAGTATCTTGTGAAACAGCGATAGCGTTAGCCACAAGATTATTCATAAGTCTTACGATCTGATCTTTATCGAAACGAGAATGAAGAAATGGAGTATCTTTTCTATCTGGATCTTTTTCTCGAATATCTTTATCTAAATTAAACACAAAAAAAGATAACGGAACGCCTTGAGGATTGTTTTTAAATCCTACAATGGATATAAATATAGGTTCTAATAAATTACCAGCAACCATAAATGCAGGAGGCATACGAGCAAACTGGCTAAATTCATCAATTAAACCTTCTATTGATGTGACTGCATGGAGAATAGAAAGAGTACATTCTTGAAATATTTCTGTTGATTTAACCTGATTTCCATAAATTTTATCTAATCTTTGTGTGGAAAGTTTAATGGGAGTTAAAGGGTTTTTGATCTCATGAGCAAGACGTTTTGCAACGTCTTGCCATGCGGCAAGTCTTTGAGTTTTAACCAGATCTGTAACATTTTGAACAAAAAGAACAAGATGTTGAGAGGGGAAAGTTAAAGCATGTATTGTCAGAATAAAATGAACTTCTTGATTCTTAAAGATTCCTGAAAACGTAGAAGAGACTCTAGATATTTGAGAAGACTTAAAGTTCTCCATAAGAGGAATCATCGTTTCATCCCAAAAAGAGGCTGAAAATGCGTCTCTTGCAGAAGTTCCCAGAATATCTTTTTCTCGAAATCCTAAGAGTTTCTCTCCCATAGTATTACAAGAAGTGATTTGGTTAGCTTCATTAATAGCAATTACAGAAGCTAGTGTGTTCTTAAGAAGAATAGCATTATATTCAAGATTAGCCTGGAGTTCTATAGCTTTAGACTTGATTTCATCAACCATATTTTCTAATTGCTGACGAGAATTCTTAAGTTCTAACATCATACTTTTAAAGCCTTGAGCAAGTTTACCTATTTCATCATCGGATAAGATTCGATCAAGACTGACGGTGTAATCTCCCATAGCAACAGAATTTGTAGCAGATGCTAGAAGCTCTAAAGGAACAGCAAATTCCCTTGCTATAGTTGATCCTAGCCAAAGAGAAGAAAATGTGATGATGCAACCTATAGAAAAGAAAACAAGATAGTAGCCTAATTTGACTTGAGTGCTTTCATCTAAAGAAGCATTCATAAATTTAATGGCTAAGAAGATCAGAATAACAGTGGGAACGATAGAAAATAGTAGGAAAGATACCATCAAGCGTAACTTGATTTGACTCCCAAAAACACCTTTTCTGATTTCAAATATGAATTTAACAATACTTCTAGAAGCTAGAAAAAAGAATATAAATAAAAGGACGTATTGAAATGAATTGATCAATCTATTTCATATTATGCACAATTGCTTTGGCAAAAGCACTACAGGTGAGTTCCTGAGAGCCTGGAATAGATCGTGCAAAATCATAAGTGACTGTTTTTTGTTCTAATGTTTTTTGGAAAGCTTTGATAATAATTTGAGAGACTTCTGTCCAACCCATATAATCAAACATCATAACACCACTTAAAATCACACTTCCTGGATTAGCTTTATCTAGATTTGCATACTTAGGAGCTGTTCCATGTGTTGCTTCAAATAAAGCGTAACCTTCTCCAATATTTGCTCCCGGAGCGATTCCTAATCCACCCACTTGTGCAGCTAAAGCATCGGATAGATAGTCACCATTAAGGTTTGTGGCTACAAGTATATCAAAGTCTTCGGGACGTAATAGGGCTTGTTGGAACATATTATCTGCAATAATATCTTTAATCAGAATTTTACCTGCAGGCACAGGTTTATCTCCTAGATCATCATATAAAATAATAGAATCTTTAAATTCTTTAGAAGCAACTTCGTAACACCAATCTCTGAAGGCTCCTTCTGTAAACTTCATAATATTACCTTTATGAACAATGGTAACGCTTTTTCGATTGTTTTTAATGGCATAATTTAAAGCTGCTCTCATGAGTCTTTGAGATCCCATAAGACTAATAGGCTTTATTCCAATACCTGCATCTTCTCTAAGCGCTTTATTGAGTTCCTTTGAAAAGAATTCTCTGAGTTTTTTTTGTTCAGGAGAACCTGCAGCAAACTCAATACCTGCATAAAGGTCTTCTGTATTTTCTCTGAAAATAACCATATCGACTTTTTGAGGATCTTTTACGGGAGTAGGTACGTTAGTATACCAAGATACTGGTCTAATACATTGATAGAGATCTAGAGTTTGTCTTAAAGCTACGTTTAAACTTCGTATTCCTTTTCCTACAGGAGTGGTCAGTGGACCTTTAATTGCCACTCTATGTGTTTTGATTTTTTCGACTGTTTCATCAGGTAACCAGACACCTTTAGTGTTAAATGCTTTTTCCCCAGCAAGAACTTCAACCCAATTGATTTTCTTCTTACCTAGATAGGCTTTCTCAATAGCTGCATCAAAGACTTCTTGACTTGCTTTCCAAATATCAGGACCGATTCCATCTCCTTCTATAAAAGGAATTTCTACAATATCTGGAACCTGTAATTGTTTGTTTTCAAATGTAATACGCATTTTATACCTCTCGGATGTTTTAACTTTGATTTTTAATTTGCTCGAAATCTGATGCCAAATCTGCGACAAATTCATACCCATCTATTCTTATTTTAAGAGAATGAAGCATATGTCTTTTAATACGTCCAAATATCGCCGAAGTATACTGTCCCTGACTATAAAGCTTGTCTCCTAATATAGGATATCCTGCATCCATAAGATGTAATCTGATTTGATGAGTTCTTCCTGTATAGGGAATGCATTGTATATAAGAGCTGTCTTGAGTTCTTTCTAAGACATGAAACTCTGTTTTGGCAGATTTACCTGGACCTATTTTGAAACGATTCTGAAAATCTCTGATAATAGGTTTTTGGCTGATAAAATGATCTTGTCTTGGATTCCCATGCACAAGTGCATGGTACTCTTTATAAACCAACCTCTCTTTAAAAAGATTCTCTAGTCTCTTTTGAGCTTCCTGACCTAAAGCAATGAGCATAACTCCAGACGTTTCTTTATCTAATCTATGAATCAGTCTTGCTTGTTTCCATTCTTTTTGAACCAGGGCTATGAGAGAGTCTTGATTTGAAGTCAGAGAGCCTTCTGAATTTAACCCACTGGGTTTATTTAAAACAAGGAAATCTTTTTCTTCTTTAATCAGCCATTGTGAATCAAATGAAGTAAATTTTGATTTATGTTCTTCCCAATAAAGTTTAATAGAATCAGATTTCTGGACCTGAGTCTTTGCCATTAAAATACGTTTTTGATTAAGATAAGCTCCACCACTATCAATAATGCTTTTAATTTTCTTACGAGAAAGTTGAGGGCAGAGAGCAACGACAACGTTATCAAATCTTCCTTCTAACGAAGAGCGAATAATTTTACTTTCCATAAATTCTCTTAGATAAGACTATCTTGTTGGTTCATATGCTGAACTCTAAAAAAAGATTTATAGGTTACTAAAAGTGTAAGTGATAAGAAAACCATAAAAGATATAAAAAACAATGGATGGAAAAACACAGAAAGCAATAAAGATACTGTTGTAATTAAAGCAACAACCACAGTATGTATACTCATTTTATCCTTAAATGTCACGGGAATTTCTGCTTGGAGAACCTCTCCTGTAAACCCCTGAATCAAAACATGTTTGATTTTAGGTGACATTGCAAGAAGTCCTTTAGGTTCATATCTATACAGAATCTGCCACATCGGAATATGGAAAATTTGTGTTCCTACGATTTCAATTTCTGTACGATAATTAATGAGTTTCTGGACTTTTTTTTGAGCTAGGGATCGATGATAAGCCTGAATGTGATCTTTAGCTTTCATAATGGCCTTGTCTTCATTATCTCGAATACTTTCTACAGTAAGGCCACTGGCATACTTGAATTTAAAAGGATTTTTAAAGGCATACATGCTTTTTTGAGTTTTAGGATCTAAGCCTAAACTTTCATCTAAAGGGAATCCATCCCATTCTACTTTAACTTCTAAATCCAAAGGATTATGTAATTGCTCAATTCCCCAAGTATTTGGGTAAGAATGTTCCCTTGCTAGTATGGCCCAACGATATCTTCTACTCCATTGTCCTTCTAAAGGAATAGGTTCTTTCTTAGGGAATATGTACCCAGACCACTGAGTGTGTGCTTCTAAAGAAATCACCCAAAATGGAAGAACAACACCTATTTTCTTTTCTATCTTAATGTCTTTTTGAGGTTTTTTATGGTAACGAGTTGAGGCCCAGCTCCAAAAAGAGTCTTCAGCTTCTTTCTCTAAAATCTGAACTGGTAAAATATAATGATCAGAAAGAATGCTTTTTGTTCCCTCTGTAATATCTAATTGAAAGCTACATGAACAATAAGAACAAAGGTGTACAGCATCTCGAGTATCATACTCAAGGATTTCCAGACATGTAGGACAAGAGACTTCATACATAAAGATAACGAATCAAACGGATAGCCTCTTCTTCTAAGGGCTCACCATGATTCATAATAACAAAATTTGATCTTTCCATTTTCTCAGTGTCGGAGATTTGAGACTGCATGATTTTCTGTATATATTCTTCAGACCAATTTCGGTTCTGTTTTAGCCATTGATATCTTTTTTCTAAGGGGGCGTGAACATAGATGATTTTATCAAATTCATCTTGCTTTTGGGTTTCAAAAAGAAGAGCCGACTCATAAAAAATCCAGACATGATCCTGGCCTAAAGCTTTAATATTTTCTAATTTTTCAAGAAAAATTTTTCCAACTTTAGGGTGAATCAGATCTTCTAAGGATTTTTTAAGACTCGGCTGAGAGAACATACGTTCTCCCAAAAGCTGAGAAGATAACTTACCATTTTGGTAGATATCTTCTCCAAAGATTTTTTGGACTTCAGGGATATGATTTTGAGTAATCTGACGGGCTAAGGTATCTGCATCGAATGTCAGATACCCCATTTTCTCTAAAGTTTTACGTAAAAGAGACTTGCCGCAGCCTACGCCTCCAGTGATCCCTAAAAGCTTCATAGATCTTTAAATAACCTTGGTGGTTATTTTAGATCCTCTTCTTTTTTAGAGAATCTTCCTGCTGGGCGATATTCGCCAAAACGTTTTTTAGGTGCTCTGCGAAAATCTGGGCTGGTGTTTTGATCGCGAAAGTCGGAGGATTGTTCTCCCCCAGAATTTCTGTCTCCTCTATCACCTCTGTCGCCACGATCTCCTCTGAAATCGTTTCCACCAGAACGGAAATCTGGTCTTGAGTTGCCGTTTCCACCACTTCTAAAGTCAGGTCTTCCACCGCTTCTAAAGTCGTTTCCACCACCTCTAAAATCAGATCTTCCACCACCAGCAGATCCACCTCTAAAGTCAGATCTTCCACCACCGGCAGATCCACCTCTAAAGTCTGTTCTTGGTCTTCTAGGACGGAAATCAGCGTTTCCACCTTCTTGTCCAGGAACATACCCTGTCCTTGTCATAAGATGACTTGGTGTTGAACGACGAGTTTCTTCGAAGAATCTACGTGTTAAACCTTCTGTGATAATCTCTGTTAACATATCTTCAGCAGCAACACCTTCTGAAAGTGCTTTTGCTTTTAAATGATTCATTAAAGAGTATGTCAATTTAAGTGAAATTGTATTCACTTTTTCTTGAGTGGTTTGCTCTTGAATCACTTCATCATGAGTCACTTGGGCTTGTGATTCTTGTTGTTCTTGTTGTTCTTGTCCTTCTTCAGGTACAAATTCGTTATTTTCGGTCATTGGATGTTCCTCCCCAATTTGACTTCTGTTGTGAGAAATACCTTCTTTTGAAACAACACCTCTAGTGAGAGTCGGGTGTGTTGTGAAATACAGCGGATCTTCTCTCCGCCTTTTCCTATAATCATTTGCTTATGATTCTGTTTACTCGGGTAAATCTCGGTTTTGATATGAATCACTTTTTCGTCTTCCTTCAAGTGTACCACACGGGTTTTACACCCATACGGGACTTCTTGCCCCAAGGATCGGAAGAGTGCTTCCCTAAGGTGCTCTTGTATAAGCTGTTCTTGCGAACTTGCAGAATGCGATATCCAAGCACCATTAGGTATCATACAATACAGTTTTTCAAAGAAAAGGGAAATGTTTTCTTTTCGTTTACATGACAAAGGCTCTATTTTTTCGTAACTCTCAGAAAATTTAGGCAAAACAGGGACTTCATATCCAGGAACTCGATCGATTTGACTTAAAAAGACAAGAAGTTTTGATTCAGGACGTTTGTTTTTCTCAACCCATTCCATCCAACGACGATCTTCTTCGGTCCAACCAACGGTTGCGTTAATCAAATAACAGAGAATATCTACATTTTCTAAAAAGGTAATCCTTAAAGGAAATCCCGGATTGTCCATAAATAGAAACTGAGCATCCTTAAAGGTCTGAACTCCTTGAACTCCTTGGATTGTAAGGTTAGGTTTTCTTCCGACGGCTGCCATTTTGGTTCCAACACAACTGTTGAAAAAACTACTTTTGCCTGCATTTGGTAGCCCTAAAAAGGCTATTGTTCCTGATTTTGTCATTTTTGGCTATTGTTCCTGATTTTGTCATTTTTCTTCTTTTTTATAATTCTAATTGCGCTGGTGTTAATAACTTTAACCACACTTTCTTAGGCAGTCTGATCTATTGATAAAGTAATTGTATTTTATAATTGCCATGCTAGCTTCGTATCCAAAAGGCGGTTTATCATAATCATTACCCAAATCTTTTGCTGCAAAAGCTACTTTATAATGGGTTGTTATAACATCAATGATAAGTGTATTTAACTTTTCAAACTCTTCTTCAGATAATTTATATTGCACAAGATCATGTGTCGGAATCTTTAATATCTTTACTGTATTTGTTATGATTTCCCGAATAAACACGTGAATAGATTTGTTGTATATTATTTCTTCTATAATATTTCCATCAACACCAATCAAATTTTGTTTTAAATCATCTGAATTAATACCTTTAGACTCTGCATATAGAAAAAGCCCTTCATATGCTTCTGAGTTAAAATTTAATGTTGGAACTACCCCAGTAATTAAAGCTGCAGAGTATACAGATGGAAACACTGTACTTAAAAGTATCGATATTATTAAAAAACTCATACATTATCCTGTTTTCAAAATTTGAATTTATGCTGTTTAAAATTGAATATCAATATAAATGTTATGAATTGGAAATACCCCTTAAGTGTTTGGTTTCAGAGTTGAAACGACTTATTAATATTATTAGGACCTATTTTCAATTCAAAAGTTAAAAAATAACAATTCTACATCCCTTATTCTTCTGGGATAATTCTACCTTCTAAAGCCATTGTTAAAGCTTTCCTAGTAGATAATAAAAGAGCTTGCTTAGAATTTAAAGCTTTGGCTTCCGCAATAAAGACATCTCCTAAGAATACCCCGTTTCAAATCTGAAGTGCAACACTAGGGATAAATAGAAAAAGCCACGTGAAGTTGATAATCTCGAAGGGTTGAACCAGGAGAGATTATCATGCCCAAAGGCTACAAACACACGTGACTCGAGATCAAAGATCTCAAATTTATATCCTTCATGCAAGCAAATTATCCATGCGTGAAATAGCGAGACAGGTAAGGTTAAGTGCTTCAACGGTTAGTCGGGAGATCCTTCGTAATAGTGAAGATAACGGCTATTT
>CANGWC010000047.1 GCA_947457515.1 Silvanigrellaceae bacterium | reverse complement strand
TTAACTCCACAAATGTTACAGCAAGCCTGTTTTTTTTGTAACTTGTCCTCCTTTTTCTGACCTCTGGTTTGGGCTTTTTTACCCTTTAACTAATTGTTTATATTTGATAACTTAGATGAATTAGACCCAATTTCTGGGAAAACTCTGTATAATCGTTATGGACGAAATTATAACCTTCACCAATACCTTCGTGATAAGAGTGTAACATAAAAGCATCGAAGACACTGGCATCTTTAGGATTGAGTTTATTTAAAATGATAGTTATTCTCTTGAGTTCTATCAAATTTGAATTAAGCATACTTTTAATAGTTAATTTCATTTCTTGCAAAGAAGGTTTTTGGCTCATTTTTTGTATCTTTAAAAGATACTTAGAAACAGAATTTGAAATATTTGAATTCGATATTTCTTTTGGATGACTTATGTCATGTTTAATCAAATTACTGGAATAACTTGTAGTCTCATCAAATCCACGCATAAAAACATCAGGGACTTCAATACTAAAAATAGGCACAGCCATATGTGTGAGAAAAGGCGTGTACTCTTTTAAAGGTCGAGAGCTAATTAAAGCAAATTGTCCTTCCTCTAATAAAGGATTGACATTTGATAGCATGTCCTTAAAAGGAGAACTTACAGAGTCAAAGAGTAAATCTTTTCTTTCAGTGTAGATAGATATATTGTTAAAGAAACTTTCTTTATCCTGAGATGATACAGTAGCCAAATTTTCTGCCATTTTTGTTATATTGCTAAAATCTAAAGAAGCATAGAATCCACTGTAAAACCTCATGAGATCCATATACTCTAGTCCATTCCAGTCATTGGCTTTTATTTTATTTAAAATAGGATTATAAAACTGACGTAAAGAGTTAATGTTATCCGTAAAACCTTGAGAGATTTTTTTGATATCTTGTGGGTTTGTAAAACCAAAAGTCTTAAAAAAAGTTTGGAGACCTGTAGGATTTATTTTCACAGCTCTCTCTAACAGTAAAAATTGTTTTTCAAGTTTTTCAAAGACAGTAGCCATTTCAGGGATGGCAACCTTTGGGTTAATTGTTCCATCAGTTTGTAACCCTCTATCGATAATTTTTAGATAGAGATCAGCATGTTTTCGACCAAGTGAATAAAGATCTTGAGAAGAGAAGAGCTGGTCATAGGTTGTTTTTAACTCTGCTGGAATAGGAGGATGATCTCTCTTAATGTTAATATTGATGAGGTCTCCATCAATGAGTTCTTGAGTAGGTTCTGTACTTAAAATCAGTAGTTTACTAAATTTTTCATAGTGATATCTTGTAAGAATTCTTCTGTGAATATGTGATGTACATCTCTCATTAAAGTTTTTGCATTCAAGGTCATTGAAAGCCGCAAGAGCAACTTGTATTTGAGCAGGAGATGCTCCTAATTGTTTTAATTCTGGAGTAAGTAATGATTTTCTTTCATCAAGAGAAATGTTGCTATTCTTATCAAGAGATTTCATATCTTGAATCTGTTTTAAAGAGATGAAATCTTTCACTTCAGAAGAAGTATTGTTTTTCATACAAAAACAAAACATTAACAATGAGAAGATAAAATAGATAAAACGCACAATGTTTCTTCGTCAATTTTCTTATCAAATAAAATGAATTTTATTTTAAGGATTTATAAATTATTGATTTTATTAGAATATATTTTGATCGTAAGTGATCTTGGAATCAAATATAGAAAATAGAGCACATCACCAATCTTGATCCTAACCACAAATCAAGCCAATCTCCCTAAATGTTAATTTACGAGAAAAAAGACACTCTCATTGTATTAAGTGGAGAAACCTATCCTTTAAGGCAAACTCTTAAAGAGATTGGTGCTGTTTGGAAACCTGTTCATAAACAATGGGTCATCAAAGCATCGGAAGAGAATCAAAACAAAATACAAGAAATCGGATTTAAAGAAATCATTGCTGCTGAAAAGACTTCAGAAGATCAGAATCCATCAGATCAACAAGTCCAATCACAAACAGATCTCTGGTCAGTTTCTAAACTTTACTATCTTGCAGAGAAAGCCATGGAAGTCTGCTTTCCTCAATCTTTTTGGATATCAGGAGACATCACAGGACTCAAGAAAAGAAATGGACATGTTTTCTTTGATCTGTGTGAAGTGTCATCCACAGTGAATCAAAGACCTATCTCTGTCTCTGCTATTATTTGGCAAAGAACAGTGGAAAACCTCATTCAATCCAAACCTAGTCTTTTAGAAGTTTTAGCAGATGGAAGAAACATTAAGATTCATGTGGATGTTCAGCTCAAAAAAGAAACAGGAAGACTTCAAATTATCATCAAAGATGTGGATCTGGAGTATAGCTTAGGGCAACTAGCACTTAAGAAAATAGAAATTGTTAAAGAACTCAAAAAAAGAGGTCTATATGATCGAAATCGTGAGCATCAACTCAAAGCTTTCCCTTTAAATATAGCGTTAATATCAGCTAAAGGAAGTCGAGCCTATGGGGATTTTACCCATGAATTGGAAATGAGTCCTTGGGGTTTTAAAGTTTCTTTCTTTGATTCGATCATGCAAGGAACAGAAACATCACCTTCTATTTGTAAGATCATGAAGACAATAGAAGCTATGATTGAAACTCAAAGCACTGAATTTGATGTGATCATTATCACCAGAGGTGGGGGAAGTGTTTTAGATCTGCACTGGTTTAACGATCTAGAGATAGCTAAAGCCATTGCCTATTCTTCTGTACCCGTCATTGTCGCTGTAGGTCATTATGAAGATCAAAGTATTGCTGATGAAGTTGCGTACAGATCAGAAAAGACTCCTACAGGTTCTGCAAGATTTATTTCCGGTTGGGTTCAATACCACTTTGATAGAATTGAAGAGATCAAAAGAAGCTTAGTCACTTTAACTCATTATCGTATTCAAAATGAGATACAGAAACAAAAATCAGTCATTCAAAAAATAGAACAATTGATCCAATTTAGATTTCAGAAAGAAAAAATAGCTCTAGATCATTGTTCCCAAACGCTTACTTTGTTACAAAAATGTATTATTACTTCTGCTTTACAAATGAAAAGGTTTATTCACATGATTTATGAAGAAGGTTTAGAGAAACTCCAGAAGATCTTGAAATCTTTAGAGAATCCAGAGACTCCTTTAGGTATTCTAAAAGAAGAAGTGAAAAACGCTCGTATGATTATTGACGATCTTCATGCTAACTTAAAAACGACAGAAACAGAGATCCATGAAATTTTAGAAATCAATCCACCAGTTAAATAATTTCTAATGAAAGCGTAAATATGAAAACAAAAATAGTTTGTACCTTAGGTCCCGCAACAGCATCCTACGAAGCTATTGAAAATCTTATGGTGCAGGGTATGGATGTTGCTCGATTAAATTTCTCCCATGGAGACCATAAGTTTCATAGTCAAATGGTAGAATGGATCCGAAAAGCAGCTTCTAAACTCAATAAAACAGTTGCTATCCTTCAAGATCTTCAAGGTCCCAAGATCCGGGTAGGACGCATTGCCCCAAGACAACTTCTTAAAGATCAGATCGTTCGCATTGTTTATGGATTAGAAGATCAAACACCAGAACTTCCTGTGGATTATAAACCCCTCCATGAAATCAAAGTAGGACAAAGAATCTTATTAGATGATGGTCTCATCGCTATGGAAGTGATCACAGCAGAGCCTCATTTCTTAGAAGCTAAAGTGACCATGCCGGGAACCATCACTTCCCGTAAAGGAGTGAACTTCCCTGAAAGTCAGTTATCCATTCCTGCGATGACCGAAAAAGACATTCAAGATGTGATCTTTGGTGTCACACTCAAACTTGATTTTGTGGCTTTATCTTTTGTGCGGTTAGGAAAAGATATTCAGGAGCTCAGAACTCTTCTTGATTCTTTAAATTCAAAACCTCAGATCGTATCCAAAATAGAAATGCTTAAAGCTATGGACAACCTCGATGAGATCTGTGAACACAGTGATGCTATTATGGTTGCAAGAGGAGATCTGGGTGTAGAATGTGGATTTCCTCTGGTTGCACCCTTCCAAAAAAGAATCGTAGATGCCGCTAGAGCTCACGGTAAGCCTGTTATCATGGCAACACAGATGATGGAATCCATGAGAGACGCATTGATCCCGACTCAAGCAGAGATCGCAGATATCACCCACGCAGTGACTTTAGAATGTGACGCAACCATGTTATCCGCAGAATCAGCTTCTGGGAAATACCCTGGAGAATCTGTTCAAACCATGAGAAAAATTCTAGATCTCGCTCAAGGCACTTTTCTTAAGGAAAGTGGTGCGCAAAAATCCTCTCAAAGCTCTTTTGCATCGGCTGCTATTCACCTTGCTGAAGATATCAAAGCTTCAGCTTTCATCACTTTAGATGAACATAATGCTCTTCCCTATCTTTTAGCGTACCAAAGGCCATCTCTTCCTATTTATGCCCTCTGTGACACTAAAGAATGGGAAAGAAAATTCTGTCTTGTAAAAGGTGTGATTCCTTTAAGTTACACAAATCAGGACCAATCTACCGATAGTGTTTCTCATCACCTTAAAGCTTTAGGTCATCTAAAATCTGGAGATAAAGTCGTCATTCTTTCTCATCATTCTGCACAAAATATCAGTGTTCACTACGTCGCTTAAGTAAACACGGGCGTGGGATCGATATAGACAAGCCACTTGTAAACTTTTTCGTTTCTAAAATACAGAACATCACAAAAAGGAACATCCACAGTGGTTCCTTTAAGAGTGACATAACTGACAACTCCTTCAAGAACAACAGACCCTTCTTTTTCCCAATAATTTATAGGAGTGTGCGTTAGACTTTCAATGGATTTAAAGAAACCATCAATGGCTAATTCAATCTCTTTAATCCCTACAACAGGTTTTGAAGAACCGTAACGAAAGATAGCATCTGAAGTGAGATAAGACAGAAACTTTTGAGTGTCTTTAGCATCAATGGCATGACCCACTTCCACTAACCAGTGAGGTAAAGAAACTGATTTCATATTTTTCGTAGAAGTGAACCTAAAGCTCCAGCAGTATGATTTAAATGAAAAGGATAAATCGGAATTTGAGTATTAGGTAAGAAACAGTGATCTCCAAGATTTTTATCAAAGAAAGAATAAAACTCTTTATGTTTACTTAAGCTTCCTCCTAAAACGATGTAGTGAGGATCAAAGAAATTCACAAGATTAGCTACAAAATTCAGAAAGTAATGAAAGTAGTCTTTTTTGACCTGAAGAGCAGCGGGATCATCATGACTCGTGAGGATCTCTAAAGCTCTTTTCTTAACGCCGGTTAATTCAAAGTATTCCCGTTCTAAGGCAAGACCAGAAAGGTATTGTTCTGCACACCCGTTTCTTCCACAGTAACAAGGAACCCCTCCAGGAACTAAAACAGTATGGCCGACTTCCATAGCGCCACCTCTGTGTCCATTATAGATCTTCCCATGGAGAATGATTCCTCCTCCTACACCTGTTCCAAGAACAATGCCTAAAGCATGTTGCTTCTCAGGATGAATGCCTGTTTCACTTTGAAACTTTAAGCCAACTCCATGATGAACTTCAGCAAGAGCAAAGCAATTTCCATCATTTTCACAATCAAAGGCAAGAGAGGGGGAGAAATTGAGATGAGATTTCAAATCTTCATGAATATTCTTACCTACAAGCATAGGGGTATTCCCAGACAACATAATTTTTGATTCAGGATCAATGGATCCCGGAAGAGCCAGAGCTATTTTTCTCAGATCATGGGGAAGGATATTCCCTTGATCACATAACATTGTAATGATTTCAGCCATTTTAGAAAGAAAATGAGGATATCCTTTTTCTCTTTCTGTAGGTAAAGTGATTTCATGAACACATGTGGGGATTGATTTATCCCAATGAAATAAGGCACCATAAATTTTTGTGCCACCAATATCAAAACCTAAGGACCAATGATTCATATATTACTTATCGGGGATAATTGAAGAATGTTAAAGGATAGTCATCAATAATTAAAATGATCGAAAACTCTCATATCATAAAGACTATTGCCTTGGAACGGGCAAGAAATCTTCTAGAAAATCGTCAGAACCAAATCTTTAGAGTTCTCGCTCTCACACTTATTACCCCTAGGGATAATACCTTAATTTTTCAAGAAAGTTTTGAAGAGCTTCAAAGATTGATCGTTTCTTTGGGAGATGAGGTGTCTTTGACGCTCATCCAAAAACGCCAAAAAGTCGATCCAGCACTCTTTATTGGAGAGGGTAAAGTTCAAGAACTTATTGAATTATGTCAGGAACATAAGATTGATTATGTTGCTTGTGATAGAGAGTTAGGATCTCCCCATATTCGTAACCTCGAAAAGCTCTTAGGGATCCCTGTCATAGATCGAACAGGGATTATTTTGCATATCTTTCGAAAGAACGCCCGGACCCATGAAGCTAAGACTCAAATCGATCTGGCACAGATGCAATACTTATCATCTAGACTCTCTAATCCTTGGGTTGCTTATGAAAGACAAAGAGGGGGAGCCAGATTAAAAGGCGCAGGAGAAATGCAGCTAGAGATCGATAAACGAAGAATTAAAGATCGCATCAGTTATCTTAAAAAGAAACTAGAAAAAATCGAGAGTCACAAAACAATCCAAAGAAAAATGAGAGTTAAAGAAAATAACATTGTCATTGTGGGTTACACCAACGTAGGTAAGTCCACCATTATGAATGCACTCACCGATGCTAAACGCAGTGCAAAGAACTCTCTTTTTGAAACATTAGATCCTTGTGTGCGTGCTTTAAAAGCATCTAATGAACATGCAAAAATTCTGATTACAGATACAGTAGGTTTCATCAAAAATCTGCCCCATGACCTTGTAGCAAGTTTTAGGAGTACGATCCAAGAAGCTTGTCACGCTAAACTTCTTCTTCATGTCGTGGATATCAGTCATCCTCGGTATCAAGATCACATCGCTGTGACTCAAAATATTCTCCAACAGATTGGAGCTCAAAGCATTCCTGTTTTGTATGTATTCAATAAAGCAGACAGTCTAGAGAATTCAGAATTCATCTCTAAAGTCATCAAAAAACTTTATTCGCCTTGTTTTATGATGTCAGCGTATGAAAAAGAAGATATCAATTCTTTAAAAGAACAGATCATAGGGTTTTTCGAAGAGTCTAAAGTCTAGACGTAATCAAATATTTCTCCAAAGAGACAATATATTGATTTTAAATGATAAAAATTTTCCTAGTTTTGTAGATCTAATATGATATATTATAATTTATAATACTGCATATTAGATCTGCAAATTTTTAGGAGTAAGATGACAGTACTGATCCCTCGTCAAATGACAGAGTCTGTTAAAAATACCTTTCAAAATTTTCCATGTGTTTTCATCAATGGCCCACGTCAGTCAGGCAAAACAACATTAGCGAAACTGGTTTTAACGGGTGAAGAACACACTTATATTAATTTTGATGACACCGCTAAATTAGCCATTGCCAGCGGATCCCCGGAAGAGTTTCTGTCAGGTTATGATGGAAAACTCATCTTAGATGAAATTCAACTCATCCCTCAACTTTATAGAGCATTGAAATCTCGCATTGATAACATCCGCTGGGAGAAAAAAGGACAAGCTGCAGGGCTTTATATTCTAACGGGTTCCACCAATATTCTAGCATTACCTCAATTAGCTGATGCTCTTGTGGGAAGAATGATTATCAAAACACTCTACCCACTTTCAGCTAGTGAAGTTTATGGGGGTAAGGGAGATTTTCTTCAACGGTTAAAAGAAGGAAATTTTCGCGCAGGAACAGTGTCTCAATTCAATGTTGTTGAGGCTATGGAAAGAGCAACATTTCCTGAAATTCGGCAAAGCAATGATCTGTTTCGTACAGAATGGTTTCAATCTTATATCTCCACACTGATTCAAAGAGATGTGAAACATATTATGGACATTGAGAAAGTCACCTTACTCTCTCAGCTATTAAGGTTACTTTCCTCTCGAATCGGAGGATTACTCAATGAAGCTGATCTTTCCAGAAGTGTGAAAGAGAATGCAGTCACAACGAAAAGATATTTAACCATATTAAATCTTTTGTTTCTAACAATAACTGTATCACCATGGTTTCGAAATATAGGGAAACGCTTTATTAAAGCTCCTAAAAGCTATCTCATCGACATTAATATGGCTTGTTACATGTTAGGAAATTCTCTTAAAGACATTGAAAAAAATGATCCACAACTCTTTGGGCATCTTTTGGAAAATTTTGTTGTATTAGAACTCCTCAAACAAATTTCAGAGCCCATTCATCAATCGGGTCTTTACCACTTCCGCACAGGAGAGGGAAAAGAAGTGGATCTTGTTATAGAATACTCCGATCAAAAACTTTTAGGCATTGAAGTCAAAGCTTCAGATCAGGTTTCATTGAAAGATTGTGCAGGACTCTTTGAACTTCAAAAACTTGTTCCTAAAGATTTCCTGATGGGATGCGTTTTGTATAGAGGAAGAGAGATCATGAAGATTTCAGATAAAATCTGGGCTCTGCCGATTTCTTTATTGTGGTCTTGAAACATTTTAAAGAAGAATTTAAAAGATCTAGAAATTTCTCCTTAAAATGTTAAGATACGAGGCTATGAATTTAGTTGTTTCTGAAGATGTTATTAAAGATCTCGAAAATTTACGGTTTCTAGAGTCCCGTCTAGGTTATTTACATCCAGATTCTTGGAAAGAATGGAAAGGTGAAGAGGAAGGCTTAGAAGATCAAACGGATAATCTTTTCACATCTATTTGCAAAAGATTAGAAACCATAGGTTTTGCTCCAGCGGTTATCGCTAAAACAGTTAATGATGCTTTAGGCACTGATAAATACTGTAATGAACAAGATGTTGTGGATGTTCTTTCTTAGCTTTTGAGATGTCAGTCTTTTGATAAGAGTTTTAGGATTCTGATTGAGTTATCATGAATCTGTAACTTTAAAAATCAGGAATTAAATGGCTTGTAAAAAATCTTTTCAATGGTTATTTCTTGTTGTGTTGGGATTATTGGGAAACCAATATGTTTTAGCCAACGATCCTGAAGAAACTTCGGGATCTTATAATAGACTAGGATTTTACTACAGTTCTTTGATTGGTAGTACTTTTGTCAGTTCAAGTATTGCCATGGAGATCAGAAATTCAGAATATCGATCAACAGGAATAGAGATCTATGGGCTCACCGAGGATAGATCTCATTTTAACGGATATGATGATATAGGGTTTAACGGATATGATCATTATTTTCCCTTTAAAAACAGAGCTTATTGTGACACTCTAGCCCCCTAAAGGAAGCTAGCTTCTAAAGTTAGCGAGAAAGACCATCAGCTGTCGCTCGCACGACCTGGAAAATTCCAGTGCTTGCCTTCTTCCTCAACCTTAGACAACTTTGACCCGTATCTGGGCAACTACTACGTGTGGGTGTTTGACCTTGGTTAGAGTTATTCATTCTCCTCCCTATCCTTACGGAACCCGCTCGTAGATACGTTTCTTGCTTTGGGAACTCTATGACATTTCCAAATGCCAGCTTATGCATATTCATTGAACCTACGATATCTCGATGGCCTTTGAAATCACACTTACGGCACTGCCAGTGTCTTCCACTGACTTTTTGCTTATGATTGCATTTAGGACAATGGCTGCTGGTTCCCCTCTCGCT
>CANGWC010000046.1 GCA_947457515.1 Silvanigrellaceae bacterium | reverse complement strand
TTCTGGTTGGAAACTTCGGATTTTGGTTCGTAAAATTTGCTGCTCGCATTGCATGATGTTCATAGGATATTGCTTTCATTCATTTTTCCTATCTACTTTAGCTAATCTGGGCTCTCCTACAAGTGGCGAAAAATTAATGACACTAACGATATAGAAATACCAAATGGGTTAACACTCCCAACATTTTGTGAACACCCCTTTTTCTTTAGAGACTACCTTTTTTTTGAACTTAAAAAAATTTCTCCTCATTCTCTCCATTTTTTAACATCCGCTAGAAACCAATCTTTATTTCCAGGTCTAAAAATCAAAGTTAAAATTTGGTTGCCAATAGTAGGAGTTTTATATTTTGAAGGCTCTATTAAAAAAATAGATCTACAGGAAAATAATCGTATTCTATTTAGTCTCGAAATAAAAGATACAAAAGATATGGGTCTTTTATGCAATTGGATTCTATTTTCTCGAAGCGATATTAGTGTACATGAATTAAAATTGAGTGGTTTTTATATTCAAGATCTTAAACCTGCTGTACTAAATATAGATTATATGACAACCGAAGAGGAGTGGATAGAAATATTAAAATTAAGATTATTAGCACAAAATAACTCTGGAAAATTTTTAGATATACAAGATTATAGATTAATGGAAGATTTTTTTGATAAATATTCGCGACAACTTGTTGTTAAACAAGGTAGGCGTATCGTGGCTGCCACCCGAATTGTGTTTAATAATGGTAATCCAGATTTTATTGAACACTCCAAAAGTTATGGAGCCACTCTACCTTCCTGGGTTTTAAAAACTAAATTTGTTGAAACAAGTAGAGTTGTTACTCATCCAGAATTTCAAAATATGGGTCTTTTATTTATCATTTCAGAGTTTCTTTTTAAGGTATGTATTGATTCAGGACATGACTATATACTATTAAGTTGTGACAATAGTTTATTAAAAATATATACAAAATTTGGTTTTAAAAAAATTAACGAATTTGGTGATAAAGAAAATGGCTATTGGAATTTAATTATTGGGTCGGCATCGGGCTTTATGAAAGGCCAAAACATAAATCCAGTGCGCTGGAGTTTTTTATTTAAAAATATAGCTTTATATCAACACAAGCGACAATGGTTAACTTTTACTCTTAGAGAAAAACTACGATTTTCTTTATACAAAATGCTAGACCCTTTATCTCAATGGATAATAAAATATAAAAAGCGTAAATAAGTCGTAATGACTCAACTATCCTGCAATAAAAAGTAAGTTAAACACTTGTTTTTACTTAAGATTATTTCTTTTAAAGAAATAAATCGATTTTTAAGTCTTAATCTTTCAACAATGATACCGAAATTACTAATATGAGAGAAATATCTAACGGAAAAACACTAAATCCTGAAACCTACTTCAATGAAGCAGCTCTATACATTATTAAAATGAAATTACCTGATTCTCAAGATAAAATTGAGAAAGCAGATGTTAAAATTCAATCATTTAGTCCATTAGGAATGTCATTTAGTTCTTCTAAACAAGACTTTAATGAACTCGTTCACAAAGTCTTAGAAGTTGATCTCATGGTGAGAGAAGAAAAGATCTCTTTAAAAGGCGTTGTGGTTGAAGCAAAAGATCAAGTGATTTCTTTAAAATGGGTCTTTGTACAACAATCCTTAGAAGATGGATCTGATCGTAGGAAAGCTCAAAGATGGTTATGTGGTACAGAATTCTCTCCTACAGGTATTTGTGCAAATCCTTTAAAATATAATGATTTTATTCATTTCAGTATGGAAGATATTTCTTTAAATGGTGCTCAAATCATTACAAGTATGAGAAATAAGTTACTTGTTCCTGGAATGAGTCTTGAAACATTAATGAACTTTCCCATGATAGGACAAACACATCTTTTTGTGGAAATTATTTATTGTAAGATTATTTCTGTTCGTGGAAAAGAAATGTTTTCATTAGGATGTCGTTTTAAGAAAACAACCCCCATGCAAACAGAAATGATAGGTAAATATCTTCTTCAATTCGGTGTAGGAACAACTCCTAGAGAACTTAAAGAAGCAGGATTTAAAGTAGCATCGTTTCTTTCTTTAAGCACATTCACCTATGTTAAAACTAAAGAAGAATTAGATCAGGTCATTGACCTCAGAGAAAGATCATGGAAAGCATCTGAGCCACTTCTTCAAAATGCTAAAAGAGAAGATTTCACAGATTCCTTTGATGCTAAGTCTAAGATCATTTTTTCTTCTTATAAGAATCGTTGTTTTGCAACCATTAGACTCTTCTTCCCACAATCAGCAGAGGAAATGGAACATGCCCAGGAAACAGATATTCCTGGTGAAGTCGCTCCTTATAATGAATTATGTGAAATGACCCGAATTGTTGTAGATCCTGATTTTAGAGCATCAGAAGTTTTAGCGGGATTAATGAATCAGGCTGCTATTTCTTGTTTACAAAATAATCGCAGATACATTTTATCTTCAGCTAAAGATAATCTTCTTCCGGTCTATAAGAAAATGGGTGCTAAAATTGTAGGAAATCCTTTTTCTTCAGCGTTATTCTCATTTGAGGCAAGGCTTATTGTTTTTGATATTCATAAACTAGCCCTAGCAGAGGGTGTTCATCCTATTGTCTGGATTTTACTGTATCGAGATACCACAAAATTTTTGACTCAAAACGGATTAATTCAACCCACAACACTTCAAACGATTAAGATATCTTGCTTGAAGATGATTGCACCAGTGATTTTATTTGCAGTAAATAAAATAGGGTTACATAAGAGAAAGAAATCTCAAGCTACTGCTGCCCCATCAAAGATCCTCACTCGGAATCTTGATCAGACTCCTCCAGATCCTCAATTGAAGGTTCAGGAATCAAATATTGTTCATTTGGATTCGAGGCGTGCCTCCCCTGAAGTTGAGCCAGAATCCATTCGCGACGCCGCATAGTTACTGGAGATCCTACCTTCCATTTTAAAGGACTGGGAAGAAGTGAAATTAACGTTGCACATTCACTCATGGAAAGACGATTTGCTTCTTTATGAAAGTGATAAGTCGAACCTTCATTAATTCCATAAATATTAGGCCCAAATTCTACAATATTTAAGTACCAGTCCAGTTGTTTATCTTTAGATACAAAGATTGTCATGATCGGTGCAAGAATAAACTCTAAGGTTTTACGAAAGAACTTAAGAACATTCATATTTCCTCTGTAGAGGAAAGCATTCTTAATCAGTTGTTGAGTAATGGTACTTCCACCTCTTTTGAGTTTCCCGGTTTTTTGAGAGGATTCAATAATAGATTCCAAAGATTGAAAATCAATTCCATAATGATCATAGAATCTTTGATCTTCTGATAAAATTAAAGCTTTCTTACAGTATGCTGGAATATCTGAAGCCCAATGAATCTTAAAAAGAGGACCAGTGATCCGAAGATATCTTTCTTTAAAAGGTGTGTAAGGAAAATAAATCAGGATCCCTAACCAGAAAAGAATCAATTGTAATGTGAATAAACTCAGTAAACCTAGAATGATTCTTA
This sequence comes from Silvanigrellaceae bacterium, assembly GCA_947457515.1. GTDB lineage: Bacteria > Bdellovibrionota_B > Oligoflexia > Silvanigrellales > CANGWC01 > CANGWC01. Next base: position 6,411 of record CANGWC010000046.1, on the reverse strand, counting down.
AGATCCATTTCATATTAAATATCTTTTTTGAATTTCAGAGAAATGGAATCTTCATCAAAGGAAAGTCTAGTATTAATATTATAAAAAATAGATTGAGCAACTGTAAATCCTACAAGAGAACCTACAATCACATCAGATAAATGATGTTTATGATCGGATACTCGGGTAATGGCAACCCATGATGCTAAACCATAAGAAGTGAGACTGAAAGCTAATCTTAAAGGAAGAGGACTGATATGGTGCCAAGCCACTCTTTCTAAATAGGTTGCCATAGCAAATGTATGAGAAGAATGACCACTGAAGAAGGAAAGCTTATGCTCTAAAACATCCTCTTTGGCTGATGTGTTGAGTGTTTCAAAATAAGGTCTGTGTCTTTGGACTCCCAGTTTGGTAATTTCATTAAAGATTCCTGTTAAAGCAATGGTATGAAGGAAACCAGAAGTGTGAGGCCATAAAGGGAAAGATTCCTTTGTCAAAGAGAGAGCACCATAAGTTAGGAGAGTGGAAGAAAATCCAATTAAAGTGATGGTATTGGCAGGGTGAGTGCTTGATTTAAAGGGAAGGTCATCAAATTCTTTATTAAAGGGCCAAGCAGGATGTGCAAAGGAAATGGCTGAAGGATGAAGAGCTGCTACAATAGCGGTTTCTAAAGGCAGTGTATACTTATCTTGTTCCCAGACTCCCGGTGTAAAATTCATGACAATGTTTCCCTACGTTTCATCCAAGCAGGACTTTTCTCTACGATGTTATCTTTAATTAAATAGAAACCCGCCAAGACAAAAATCATGAAAACACCACAAAGGATCTGACCCATGGTTGTCGTATGATTAAAGTAATATTGTAACTGTTCATCAGGTTCTCTAAAGAATTCAGTGATGATCCTAAAGATACAGTAAAGAAGCAATCCTACTAAAGTGATGGTGCCTTCTTTTCTAGGAGTGCGAGCTATCCAAAAAAGAATGATCATAGTTAACCATCCATCTAAAAGACTTTGATAGAGTTGACTAGGATGTCTGGGAAGAGGTCCCCCGGAAGGGAAGATAATAGCCCAGGGAACAGGACTCTCTATAATTCTTCCATAGAGTTCACCATTCATAAAGTTTCCAATTCTTCCGATTCCTACTCCAAAAGGAACAGTCAAAGCGATCTTATCTAAGAGATGAAAAAAGGGAACAGAATGTTTCTTACAAAAGAAATAAATGGCAACCATGATCCCAACGATCCCACCATGGAAAGAAAGGCCTCCCTCCCAAACTTTAAAAATATCCATCCAGTTTTTAGAGAAGCTATCCCAATTATAAATAAAGACATAAGCAAGACGAGCCCCAACGATCATACCCAATAGGATCTTGCCCATAAGATTATCTAAAAGTTCCTGGGTAAGAAGAAGATCTTTTTTCTTGATCCAATAGGAAAGAAGAAGATAAGCTTCAAAATAAGATAGAAAATACATGGTGGTATACCAACGTAGACCCCAATCAAAATTATTTTCTTTCATGATAAAAAAAGCTGCTAATATACCGCATCCATAATAAAAAACTGTTTTAAAGTTTTTGATCTGATAGGGAGTTTTCATCAGAAACAAAGGGTTGCCCCCCACAAACCTTTTCTGACCAACATAAAGATAAATTTGGATGATTAAAGGAACAATAGTTAATATCACTCCTCCCCAAAAAGTCTTCATCCAATCCAAAGGAATTTGATCAATATGAAAAACATAAGGGCTTAAATTAAATTTCCAATAAGTCATTTGATACCTTCACACATGCGTTCTATACAAGAAAATCCCTAATAAGAAAATTCCTAATCCCATCACAAATAAAACAATACTTCTATTTTCCCATAGAGAATGAGAAAAAGACAGTTTAAAGCTTTTCATAATCTCTGTATATCCCAAAGAAAACCAAGCAGGATAAATCTTAAAGATAATCTCCGGAGAATAAAAAGGAACCCATCCTTGTCTACCATCACAAATCTCACTTTTTAAAGGGATATTCTGACTTAAAACATGGGAGATCACATCTTTAGGTTTTAAAGGTCCTACGATCTGAAGATCCTGGGTTCTCACCAGGAAAGCAGAACGACTCATATGAAAGTAACTGGGAGAATAAGCAACAATTATCGTCAGATTATCCGGGGCTCCATGTTTATATGCAAGCTCTTTAAGAATTTCAGGAAATTCCCAAGGAGGATGTCCTCCTAATCCATTCATTATTTTCTCATGGGATAAATACCCATGAATTCCGTCAGTACACATCAGATAAATATCTTCAGGATGATAAATTCTTTGATAAATATCGGGAACAGATCCTTTGATAATCCCTAAACATCTTGTGAGATGTGCTCTATGAGATTTTTTGGGAGCAGAGAGTAATCCTCTGTCCAGAAAAGTTCCCACATTATGATCAATGGTAATACACCATAAATGATAACCACCATGATGATTACTTCTTAAAAGGTAAACTCTAGAATCTCCTAAATGACCTATCGTCACACGATCTTGTGCAAAGTGAAGATAATCAACAGTGGCACCCATGCCTTGATGAGTCACATTATCATGAGCGACCTGAATAATATGTTCATTAATATTTTCTAATGTTTGTTGAACATAAATTCCCATATTTGGAGTCGTTAATCGAGGGGCTTTCCAAGCTTCTTTAATGCCTTCAATAGCCATACGACTAGCAACTTCACCACTTCTATGTCCACCCATACCATCGGAGATGACTCCAATCCCTTCTAAAGGATCTAACCATAATGAATCTTGATTATTCTTCCGGGTGAGGCCTTGATCCGTAAGACCAATCATATGCATTAGAGGCATTTTTACTATCCAAGGAAACAAGTTATAGGACTTAGTTTAAGATGTTTATGAAAAATACGCTACTTTAATGCATGTTCTTATCACTCTTTAAAGAGAACCCTATCAATCTCTTTACCTGTAAATTCTCATGCAAAACGATCATTTAAAAGAAAGTTATTGTATTCATTGAAATTAAATTATAAAAAATAATTGACTAAGGAGATATAAGTGAAAAATTTAACAAAACCCATCTCGCCTAAAAAATTAGTCTTTTGGGTAGGTCTCTTAGGAACTTTACTTAACTGTTCTACGGAAACCGTCCGTTCATCGGAAGTCAACTCTCATCTTTTTTACCGTTATTATGGTCTTGATTATGATGCTCAAAACAGAGAACTAAGAGCTAAAGCTCGTTTCACTGTGGGTGGTTGGACCGGTGCAACTATTAAGTTAGTGGATAATGCTTCTATTTCTTTGAATAATGAACGCTTAGAAGAGGTTGCTCTTTTTGGAACCAATTATGGCCTTCGTAAATTTTTCTTCCAATTGAAATCTGAATACACTTTTACATTTAAAAATAATGCCAATGCTATGTATAAAGAAACATTTGCATTTCCCGCTTCTATATCTTTAGTGAATACCCAAAGAATTAAAGAAACATTCGCATTCAATGAAGACATTCACGTCTTTTTAGAGGGACCTTCTTTAAACTTTTCAGAGACAATATCATGCTCTGCTCATACTTCAGAGAAAGGTCAGCCAGCACATTTCAGTCCAGAAGAACAAAAGATTATAAAAGCCGATGATAAAACTATTGAGGCTCCACATTATGTTGAAGGCAATTTTAATGCATTTGATTTTTCATGTGTCTTCCCTTATCAAAAACTTGCTCAATTTCCTCGAGGTAAGTTTGAGATCACTGCTAAAAGAACCCGAAGAGAGATTTTATCTTCTTTTGATGGGGATTTAGGAGGCTTGTTTACCGCTTCTTATCAATCAAAGCCCATCACTCTTGTTTTAAAATAAGAAGTTTTAGTTATTATTGTGATTTAAAACAGTTGCTTCTTAAAAAGTTCTTGTAATCTTTAAAATTAAATTATAAAAAACGTCTAACCAAGGACGTAAAATTGAAAAATCTCATCAAATCCATATCCTATAAAAAATTACTTTTACTAATACTTAGTTTAGGCAGTCTCATCACCTGTTCTGTGGAAACCGTTCCTTCTTCAGAAGTCAATTCCCACGTTTTTTACCGGAATTACGGTCTTGATTATGATGCCCAAACCCGGGAACTGAGAGCGAAAGCACGTTTCACAGTAGGAGGTTGGACAGGGACAACTCTTAAACTTGTAGATGATTCTTCTATTTCTTTAAATAATGAACCCTTAGAAGAAGTTTCTCTTTTTGGAACAAGTTATTCTCTTCGTAAATTATTCTTCCAATTAAAACCTGAATACACTTTTACATTTAGGAATAATGCTAATGCGGTTTCTAAAGAAACTTTTGCATTCCCAGCTTCCATATCTTTAGTTGAGTCACCTAAAATTAACGAAGCATTAGTCGCTCATAAAGACATGTATGTTTCCTTAGAAGGGCCTTCTTTAAACGCTTCAGAAACAGTCGTATGCTCTGCTCATACCTTAGAAAAAGGCCAACCAGCTCAATTGACTCCAGAACAACAAAAAACCTTAGAAAATCAAGACAATAAGACAATTGAAGCTCAACATTACGTTGATGGCGATTTTAACCCATCTGATTTTTCTTGTGTGTTTCTCTACGAAAAACTTTCTCAACTCCCTCTAGGTCGATTTGAGATCACTGCTAAAAGAACTCGAAAACAGAATCTCAATTCTTTTGATGGTGATTTAGGTGGCTCATTTACGGCATCTTATCAATCAAAACCTATGACTTTTACTTTAAAATAAGGATTTTTAATGATTTTATCTTTTTTAAGATTAATTTTAAGTGTTTTTGCTTTAGTAAGCTTATGCGCCTTGGGAAGCCCAATAATAAACTCTTCTGAAGAAGTAGAGGGAGCATTAAAAGCTCTCATGAGTCTAAATCAAAGCAGGGAGGAAGTTCTTAATCAGCTCCAAGCCCATCTACAAACAAGTGCCTCTAGTTTACAAGAACAAATTACCTTAAATATTGAAGAACAAAAGGAGCATCAAGAACAAATCAAAAAACTAGTACTCTTTATGCTTGAGATGTATTCTACAGTTTCAGAAGACGTTATAGAGATCGCTAAACAAATTGCTCGACATGAATTCAAAAATCGTTATTACTTAATAAACGTTTTAAATGAAAAAATTATAAATAAAGATGCAAGACAAAACTCTACAATAGAAGTTATTGATAACAAAAATGAACTTACTCAAGATGATAGAGATGTTCTGATAGAATTCTTAAAAAATACGCAAGACCCTGAATTTGTGGGTCGTCAAGTTGAAGACCTCACCTACAAAGATTTTAGTATTATTATGTATAAGTATTTAGAATACTCAAATGAAAGATTTGAATTATTAAGGAAGAAGGGAGTACCGAAAGGTCTTCTTTTAAAGATAGCATACTTTAAATATCCAATTGAGGACTACTATGGGATGTTAAGTATCTCAACTTTTCTGGATCGAATAAAGTTGGGGTCAGCTATAGATGACCTTATATTAAAGGTTGGGACTGAGGATAATGATCAAAAACGTGATTATTCGGTAAGAGAGATTTTTAGTAAAATAAAATCAAGTGAATTATACCTTAAGTTATCTACACGAGATAAAATTAACTTAGAACTTATCGAAGAGTCCTTGCATAATAATGGCAAAAAGTTAAGTAGTGAAGAACTTTTTCGAGTTATTCCTTATTTATCCAGGACGGAATAATTTCATTTCATTGACCTCCTCCCCGACTTGAAGGATGAGGTTTTACGGCGCTATCGATAAATATTCAAAACGTTACGTTAAAAAAGATATAAAATCAGATCTGTTTATTAAAAAAGACCTGTTTGCAGTTCGTTACTTTGAAAAATTCCATTTTTGGAAAATCTGGGAAAAAACCCAACCTAAAGGACCAAACATAAACACAAGAGATAAGAAGATAGCTCTGATAAAAACAGACTTATTTTCCAGTGATTTTGAAACACTGATCCCAATTAAAAGATCAAAACACAGATAGTGTATCCATCCAGCCAGTAAAGCCCATTCTGAAGAGAAAAGAACTTTAACTTGATCAAATGTTGAGAAACCTCCTCCTTCTTGAAAGATCGGAAAAGAGATCACCATAGCCACAATATAAATTAAAGCAAGAATAGCTGAAATTAGACCTGATAAGACAAGTTTTTGAGTCCACTGAGATCGAGGTAAGAAAATCAGTAAAACCCAAGCAGGAAGAACTAAGAAACTACTCAAATTAAAAATTTGATAGGGATCTAAAATCATCTTCTAAGGATAATGAGTTTTATGACTTTAGCAACGGAACGTGTCAATAGTTTTGAGACCAGTTTTTTCATAAATTAACGTAATTCTACATTTGATGCCTCCGTGGTTGGAGGCTTATTGATATAGACCGCAGGTGGGATCTCTTGAGCTAAAGGCCTGCCTTGAGAGAATCTTTCGGGA
>CANGWC010000045.1 GCA_947457515.1 Silvanigrellaceae bacterium | reverse complement strand
TTTTTTTTAAAAAATATTATAATAAATTGAGATTCATAAGTGTTTACATGTTTATATAGCTACAAAATGTCGAAAAGATGATGTCTTGTTTTTTGTTTTTGAGGGCTTTTTGATCGTGTTTTATATAAAAACACAAATATTTTTCAATAAAATATTTATAAAGAATAGTTTTTAGATTCTGATAAATAAGATAAAATTTAAAAAAATCTTTAGTTTTAATTGCTTATAAAAATCCAAAAAAATCAAATTATTTTTGAATTTTTGGGGTGCGGAATGTCGGGTTGAGAATATTTTAAAAAGTCGGCACAAAAATTACTCCGATATCCAACCTCAAGATTTTGATTCAAAACTCTTTTCAGGATTATTATTCTGTATATCTCATGTATTAAAAAGAATATCTCAGCTTTTCCCGTTTGTTATTGAAGAAAATAGTTCCACAGATTAGGTATCAAAAAATCTGATAAGAATGGCTTAAACTGTAAAGCTCTTTGAGTCACCTCTTTATGACTCGTACCTGTAGCCTTTAAAAGACCAGGACCGTGGTTTGTGAGACAACTCACACCAAGTACTTTAGCTCCCATATGATGGGCAGCCATAGCTTCCCAAATGGTACTCATGCCTATGGCATCTCCCCCTAACTTTTGGAACATTTTAACTTCTGCTGGGGTTTCGTAGTTAGGACCTGAAACTCCTAAATAGACTCCCTTTCTCAGGTCATGTTTTTTCTCTTGAGCTTTCTGTTCCAAGTATTGGATCCATTGAGAGTCATAAATATGAGTCATATCTTGAAACTGTGGTCCAAATCCTTCTCCAAATACGCCCCAAATAGGATTTTGACCAGTCATATTGATTTGATCTTCTATGAGCATGGTTTCACCCACTTGCCATTCTTCTCTTAAACATCCTGAAGCGTTGGTTAAGATAATATGCTGAGTTCCAAAAGAGATGAGAGTTCTGATCATATGCACAACTTCTGCTGGATTATAACTTTCATAGCCATGGATTCGGCCTTTGAGTAATGCCATGTGCATAGGTTTTGTGGGGTGGGTGAGGATGCTGAGTTCTCCTGTATGACTTTGAACGGATGTATCAAAAAAACCTGGGATCTGTTGATAACTGATATCTACCGTATTTTCTTTTTGGAAAAGATCTGAAAGACCTGATCCTAAAACGATGGCTGCAACTGGTTTTTCCTTATAGGGATACCAACTTTTTAAAAAATTACGACTTTCATCTACCCGGATCTGATATTCTGTTTTCTTATGCAAGTTCATTTCCTACCTGTTCTTAATGATAATTACGCTTTTCTTATCCAAGAGGAAAGGGAGGTGATCGTAATTGATCCTCCTATTAACCTCTGTTCTCTCTTAGAATCTCAAAATTTATGGCCTGTGGCTATCTTTAATACACACCACCATTTTGACCATATTGATGGGAATAGTGCTCTTTTTAAGAAATATCCTCATCTTTCTATTTTTGGAGGATGTTATGATGTTGATCGGAATCGTATCCCTTATGCAACAAAGGGATTAAAAGATGGTGAAGAGATCTGTATCAAAAATTACATAGTTAAAGCCTATCATGTTCCAGGACATACCTTAGGACACATGATGTATCTTTTTACTCATAAAACTTTAAATATACAGCATATTTTCTGTGGAGATCTTTTATTTGGTGCTGGATGTGGAAGAGTCTTAGAAGGTTCCTTTAAAGAACAAGCCCCTCAATTGCTTCAATCACTCAATATCTTAAAAAGTCTTGATACTTCAATTCCTATTTGGTGTGCCCATGAATACACTCAAAAGAATATTGAATTTAGCTTAAGCCTCATCCCGGAAGATATTCCTCTTCAAAAAAGACAATTATCTTTATCAATCCCTAGCGTTCCCTTAAACTTAGCTATTGAAAAAGAATCAAATCTTTTTCTACGATGTGATGATCTTTACTTACAAGATTATTTTAAACAACCTGATTCTTTATCTCTATTCTGTTTCCTAAGAATGAAAAGAAATCATTACTAAAATAAAGTTTAGTTAACAGTCAAGACTTCCATATATTTAGTGTCATTTTTAAGACATACGTCTATAATTTCATCACACACAGTAGCAGCTAAAGTCTTGTTTGCTTGAGTGTTATCCATGGATCCACAATCTACGTTAGAAGGTAGCTTCTTAGAAATTTTTTGCATGTATTTTTCACCTCTATACATACAACGTTGAAATGAAGAAAGAGAATAGGTCTGACAAACTCTATTATGAATCACTGTGACATTGCTGCAATCACTAGAAAATAAACCTCTAGGATTTGTTGTACATTTTGGACGAGGATCAAAATTAGGAGGCCCTTGTCCTTGGGATAAACATCCCTGTAATTGAGTGCACATATCCCCATCTAATGTAAAACAATCTATTTTTTTAGCATTATCTTGATCGATTTGTGGCCTCAGAGAGTTACAATCAGCAATAAACTGATCGCAGATCATTGCAAACTGTTCCATAGAGCCTGGATAACTGATTGATTGAGAGCCTCCACAAGTGACTCCAGGAGGCAAGATCCCTGAAGCTTGAGCTGTGAGGTGTTTTTGATCTAAGCATTTTTGAAATGGAGCATAGGTGGTATCTAAGTTAGAAGTTGCACTTGGCATAAAACCTGAAACTTCTACAGTTCCAGAGTTAAGAGAGCTATCCATTAATTGGCCATAATGGATATTAGCATTATTAGTAATACTATTATTAGTTGTATTACTAATTGCGTTACCTGGTATGGGCTTATCTAAAGGTGTTACTGAATAGGGAGTTGCATTCGTCCCTGAAACAAAATTAACCTGAGAAACGCTAGGTTTACAAAACAAGAGATATAGACTCAAAATAAATATCATGACTCTTATTTCGAACTCTTCTCCCAAAAATTCACAGTCAAAATCTCGTGACGTTTTAAATTTTAGTCTGTTTCTCATTTTTATTTGGATCATTCATCTGATTTCTAAGAAACTCTGTGATGAAATTCAGATATTTTATGTCAGTGCACTGATTTTTTTACCTGTAATTATATGGGGATGGAGAACTTTTCAACTCTCAAAGTTCGTTCATACTCAAATTTTAGGTATTCCTTATTGGATTCTATTAGGAGTCTATTTTTTGACATCTTTGGGAGTTTGGTTTTCTCATCCTATCACTCCCTATCCTCTGTTCTGGTTAGTTATCTGGGGACCTATAAGTGAAGAACTTCTTTTTAGAGGAATCATTCCTTTAGCTCTATATCCAGGAAAACAACTGCCTTATCCTACTGAAATTTCTAAAATTTTAACTCTATCTTTTATTTTCTGGGTGTTTCATGCTTCTTTAAGATGGGATTTTTGGTCTATTAGCATACAGCCTTGGATACTTGGAATCAGTTGTCAGTATCTTTGCAGTCAGACACGAAACCTACTCCCGGCTATCATTCTTCATATGATGGCTAACTTCTTTGCATCCAGTTGGGATTTTTATCTCAAGGACTTTTACTGAGCCAATCCTTGAACACTCATGATCATTTTATCATGCCAGTTTTTACGAACATTGATAAATCCTTTATTAAACTCTTGATCTCTACTATTGAGCATGGTTGCAAAAGGATTTTTCCTTTCTCCTGTAATGGTTGATTCATCAAAATCTACTTTGGTATTTTTTTTATATTCTACTTTTTTTTCGCCACTCTCTAAAGATGATTCAGAGGATGATTTAGAGCTTTTACCTTGTTTAGGAGCTGCAATTAGGATTTGACTTAATAGACTTAATGTAAGAGTTATTTTTAAAACCTGTTTCATAAGATATCCTTATCTATCCTATCGACGAACCCTACTTCTTACTAAACGAGCATAATCTTCTCCTACAGGAGGGAAGATCCTAAAATCTTTAGGTTTTGTGCCTTTTTGAGCAATGAGAGTCCACTGGATATAGCTCCAGTATAAAGCTTCATAAGGGCCAAAGACAATCCTTAAAATCTGGCGAAGTGTCTCCCAAAAATTCTCAATCATATCAGGATCTATAATGAGTTCTTGATCTTTAGCTTCTTTCTTATGGAAAAACTCTTCCCAGTTTTTGCCTAGTTTTAAACTCTTGGAAGAAGATTTTAAACTCTCTGATTCCTTAAAAGGAGGAACCGCAGGTAAGTTTTTATCTGTTGCCAGTAAAAAAATCTTCTCTATATCATGGAAAAAAGTAGCTACAGACATAGAAAAATAAGAAATATTCTCAAGAGTCACTTCTTCTCCCTTTTTAAGATGGGGAAGACTTTGAAAGTGGTGTTGAGCGATTTCTAAAATTTTTTGTGAAAATTGGTCTGAATCTTTGATTTCAAGTCCCTGTCCTAAAAGAAAAGGTTCAAATTGAATATGAGAATCAAAAAATTGTTTGCCTTTTTTCCTTCCTTTGTAAGAGTCTTTGCAAGCATAAAGAAAAGTATCTAAACTGAGTGTTAATTTATTCATTTGCTTTTATTTATCCCAATATTATGATGAAAATCAATGAATTTATTTAAAAATCCTCATCTTCCTAAGTTACAAGAAACCTTAAAACAAGCTTCCCACGGTCCCGGGGTCTATCTTCATAAAGATGAAAATGACGTTGTTATTTATGTGGGGAAAGCCAAAAATCTTTATAACCGTCTTAGAAGCTATTTTTATCCCAATCAAAATATCTCCTTAAAAACTCAGGTCCTTGTCTCTAAGATCTTTAATTTTGAGACTTTTCTGGTTCAAAACGAAACAGAAGCCTTAATATTAGAGAATAATCTGATTAAATTGCATCGTCCTGCATACAATATTTTACTCCGCGATGATAAAACTTATCCTTTTATTAAGATTACAAATGATGAGTGGCCTCGAATCTTTATCACTCGAAGACGTCTTAAGGATAAAGCCAAATACTATGGTCCTTTTCCTAAAGGAGATCACTGTTTCAAACTCGTAGAACTGATCCATCAATATTATCCACTTGTAAGATGCACCCCTCATCAATTCAAAACAGTTTATAGGCCTTGCCACTTCTATGATTTAGGAAAATGTCTCGCTCCTTGTCATAAAGAAGTCTCTATAGACACGTATCAATCTCTCATCAAAAAAATCTCTCTTCTCTTAGAAGGTAATGTTGATCATCTGATCAAAAATTTGAATTCAGAGATGACTCAAAAATCAGAAGAAATGGAGTATGAATCTGCAGCTAAAATCAGAGATCAAATAGAAGCTTTAAAATCTCTTTCTACAGAACAAACCATTTGCATTCATCATCAAGTTAATTTTGATGCTTGGTCTTGGAAAGCTGAAGGTTCGTTACTGTGTATTTATGTCACCTCTATTAAAAATGGAAATTTAGGGAACTCTTTTGGTTACACCCTAGATATTGCGTTGGAAGAAGATTTTGCTGTTTCCGATGTTTCTACTTTCATGATCCAATTCTATGAAGAACATCCTTACCCTCAAGGATTATTTATTCCTGATCTTCCTTCTGATGAATTTTCAGATACCCTTCAAAACTTCTTTGAAAAGATCTCTCAGAAAAAAATACCTATTTATTCTCTTCATTCTAAAATTAATCATGTTTCTAAAGATGAAAAAATAAGAATTCATGATCTTTTGAATCAGAATATAAAGGATACTTTAAATCAAACACTCATCACTAAAAATCAATCTTTATCTAAATTAGAGGCTCTTAAAGACTTCTTAGGAATTCCCTATCTTCCCTACCATATCGAATGTTTTGATATATCTACTTGGTTAGGAGAAGAGATTGTAGCTAGTCAATCTGTTTTCTGGGAAGCGAAACCGAAACCTTCAGATTACAGACGTTACATTATTCGTAAAGGAACTGATGACTTTTCCAGTATGCGAGAAGTCATTGAAAGACGCTTGAAAAGTCCTCCTCCTCATCTGATTCTCATTGATGGAGGAGAACCTCAAATTAGAGAAATCATGAAGCTTTGTATCGAAAATAATCGGCATGATGTGGCTTTTGTGGGAATCGCGAAAGCCAAGAAGCTTCAACTCAAAACAGGATCTGTTCAAAAAGAAGAAAGAATCGTTTTTCCGGGAAGACTTAATGGCTTATTTGATCTCAATAGTCCTATTCTTTCGAAACCCTTAACAGTTGGTTCTTTAGAATTTCAATTGGTCACTCAGATTAGAGATGAAGCCCATAGGTTTGCTTTAGCTTTCCACAGATCCAGAAGAGATAAGAACCGTCTTGCTTTAAAGAGTTAAAGTGATTAAACATGCTATGGGGCAGTTGAATCACAGCACTTCGATGGGTGAGGAAAGTCCGGACTTCATCGGGCGCAGTGCTAGTTAATGGCTAGGCAGGGTAACCTGACGGAAAGTGCAACAGAGAATATACCGCCGATGGCCACTTGTGGCACAGGTAAGGCTGAAATCGGGAGGTAAGAGCTCCCGGATCCTTTAGTGATAATTGGATCTGGCAAACCCCACTGGAAGCAAAGCTAAATAGGGGTGGAGGATTGGCCCAATCCTATAAACACCCGGGTCAGCTGCAAAGAATTTTTTGGCAACAGGAAATCAAGATAAATTGTGATTCACGACAGAATCCGGCTTATAGACTGCCCCAACTTCTATATTTGATATAAATTTAAAATTTTTTAAATTTAGTTTATTTTAGGTTTTTGAGTTTAGAATAGTAAGATGCTACTCAGGATTTTCACGGGTAACCCCAAAGTAACCATAAACGATAAACGAGTTTAAATATGGTGGAGGGTCAGGGATTCGAACCCTGGACCCAGAGATTAAGAGTCTCTTGCTCTACCAACTGAGCTAACCCTCCAGGGGGATTTTCAATTAGACTTTGAAAACAAGAAGAATAGCGATAATGAACGCTAGAATGGTTTGAGCTTCAATAAGAGCTAAACCAAGAACTAAAGGAAGAAAAATCTTTTCAGAACTTTGTGGGTTTCTTCCAATGCTTTCATAAGCTGTGGAAGCAGCTTTACCTTGAGCGGATGTACCACCAAGTACAGCCAATCCAATAGCAATACCTGCGGCTAAATAAGCCCAAGAAAGTGCTGCACTACCAGCGCTAGCAGCATCTTCTGCAAATGCAGGAAGAGAGATCATCATCATTCCGTAAAAAGGAAGTGAAGTGATCATTTTTGTGAAGTAATTGTGGATTGTCTTTAAGTTTAACATATGACTCCTTAATGCAAGCTCATTTTCATATAGATAGAACTTAATGTCATAAAAATAAAGGATTGTAAATAAGCAACTAATAGCCCAAAAATGAGCATAAGCGCAGGAATCGGTAAAAAAGAAAGACTTAACTTATCGAGAAGAGTGAGGAATGCTGAGAAAACCATATGATCTCCATAAAGATTTCCTGTAAGTCTTAAAGAAAGAGAAACTGGTCTCACACAGAGACTTACGAATTCAATCACAAACATCAGAGGAGCTAAAGCTGCCACTGGACCAAAAAGATGTTTGATGTATCCTAAACCTTGATATTTTAATCCGTAAAAATTAAACATCATAAAAACAATCAGACCTAAAGCGAAAGATGTAAAAATTTGTCCTGTAGCAGGACTAAACCCCGGAATCAAACCTGAAAGATTTGAGAAAAATATAAAGAAAAAGAGACTTCCTAAAAGAGGCGCAAACACTTCAACATGATGGCCTAGGATAGATTCTAAAGTCGAAAATATTCCCTGCCATATGACTTCTATTAAAGATTTAAGGGTTATCTTTGAAGAAGGCAGGAGTTGTTGATCTGTAAGGTCTGAGGGTTTTGTTTTGCCTAACCTTGAAAATAGAGCGATCGTTCCAATCAGTAATGGTATAAAAAAAGCTGATATCACAGGAGCCCAATAATGTGCCCTCTCAGATGAGCCTAATGCTGCATGAGCGATTCTTTCATACCAATTTACTACTTTAATGAGTCCAGACATTTAGTTTTTATATCTAAATTTGGTGGCTAGAACAAGCGCAGATAACACATAGCAAATAATAAAGATCAATCCACTAGCCAAAATATCTGCAGGATGAGAAAGTGTATTGAAAATCCAGAGCACCAAAGATACACCTTTAAGAGGAAGAAAAATTCCTGTGCTTTGTGATCTTATCATTGCTCGAGATTGACCAACTAAAGCAAAACCCCCTAAGATTCCTAAAATGCTTGATATTAAAAGAGAAATTCTATGATGATCCAAGATGAATACTCCCTTTTTAAACAAAGATTAGAAGCGAAATTTATTTCCTTAGGATTCCAAGAAAAAATCGCTAAAGCCATATCCTCCTTTATCAAAATTGTAGGAAAAGAAGAAGGACTTATTTACGCCGAATGTCATAATTTATTTTATAAAGATACTATTATAAAAGGGAAAATGAATGATATCAGGGATGTTGTTCATGAAATCTGGGGTATGGAAACCGATATTACCATCGGGGATCCTCCAGCTCCCTTAAAAAAGAAATCTAAAAAAGAAGCCATGCCTACCGTCTTTCTCAGGGGAGATCGACCCGCTCAAAAAACAGATCTGATCACAGATATGAATTTTCAAACATTTGTGATTGGTCAAAGTAATCTTGTAGCTTTCTCTGCTTGTGAAGCTATCGCTAAATGCCCTGGTTACAGAAGTAATCCTGTCTTTATTTATGGATCCACTGGATTAGGGAAAACTCATCTTTTGCATTCCGTAGGAAATGCCATCCAAAAAGTCCATCCTGAATGGGTGATCGTTTATGTCACCAGTGGTGATTTTATGAATGAACTGATCTCAAGTATTAGGTTTAATAAACAAGATCAATTTAGACAAAAATTTAGAACCTGTGATGTTCTTCTCATTGATGATATTCAGTTTTTAGAAAACAAAGACACGACTCAAGTTGAATTTTTTCATACTTTTAATGAACTTTACCTCAAAAATAAACAGATCGTGATTACCAGTGATAAATATCCTAAAGATATTCCTAATATTGAAGAACGTCTCAAAAGTAGATTTCTTCAAGGTTTAATAGCGGATGTAGAGGCTCCATCATTTGAAGATCGTGTTGCTATTATTACCGCTAAAGCTAAATGGTTAAACCTTCATCTTTCACAAGAACTGATCTTTCATCTCTCTCATCATATCAAATCGAATATTAGAGAAATTCAAGGGATACTCAATAATCTCCTCATGGTTCAATCTATGAGTGGTGAAAATATCACTAAAGACCACGTAGAAAAACTTCTTAAAAGAGTGATCCGTCAGCCTAAAACACAATCTTCTGGAGCTCTAGATACCTTCTCTATTCAAAAAATCGTTGCTCAATACTTTGATGTGAAAATTTCAGATATTATGGCATCTGGGAGATTATCTAAACATGTGATCCCTAGACAAGTTGCCATGTTTTTCTGTAGGGAACTCCTCGATAATACTGTGGCTGAAATTGCTCAAGCTTTCGGAAAGAAAGATCACACAACAGTCATCCATGGAAGTCAACGTATTCTTAAACTTTCAAGAGAAAGTAGTGAAATGCGAGATGCTTTAATTCAAATTCGAAAAAAATTAGAAATCTAAATTTTCACAAAAAAAAACGAACCAAAGCAAAAAACCTTGATTCGTTTATTTGAAAACAATAGTGATTAACTATTATTTTGCAGCTTCTGGAGCAGGAGCAGCAGTTGGAGCCATTTCGCTACCTGCTGTTGCTTCAGTTGTTTCAGTAGTTTTTTCTTTCTTAACTTTTTTAGTTTTTTTAACTTTTTTAGCTTTCTTTTCTTTCTTTTCTTCTACAGGCATGCCTTCTGCTGGAGGAACGCCTTCTTTCATAGCTGCTGGAGCATGACCTTTATGATCCTCAGCAAATACGCTGGAAGAAATAGCTAGTGATAAGATTGAAGATAAAAGGATTGAAGATATTTTCATTATATGAGTCTCCTATAAATGATTGTGTATTATCGTAACATACCCTTTTTAACGTGAAAAGAGGAGTGATAACATTTTTCATTGTTTTATATTGACATCTGTAAAAGAGGGTATAATTCTACGTAAATAAAATTGTCCTTGAATTTTTTAATTTACTTTCTAAATACTTTCTAAACCTTTGTTCCTTTAAATAAATCATTAACCTGGATAGGATTTTTTAAATCGAGTAGGAGGGCCCCGAAAGACCCGTCCCCTCACACCACCCGGCATACGGTTCCGTACCAAGGCGGTTGGTAGTTAGTTGGCAAACTGTTTCATGCTCTATTCTAAACCGACATTGAGCACCCTCCTAGAAAAACCAAGAATTAAAGTATAAGGAGTTGCAATTATATCATTTCAAATCTAAAATAAATCAATTAATAACAATTGGTTAAAAGA
>CANGWC010000044.1 GCA_947457515.1 Silvanigrellaceae bacterium | reverse complement strand
TGGATCAAATAATCCAGGCCCTATCCGTTGCCAAAATGGTGCAAACCAGGTATTTTTCATAGTGAGAAGCCTTTATTGTAAAGTTTTTTAATTCAACTAATTTATACAATAATTACGGCTTCTTATCAATTTTTTGACCTAAAAAATTCATGAAAATGTACTATTTCTGGGACTTTTTAAACTACCTCTATAGATAAGGATTTATGTCTTTTTGACGAGCATAAAAACTTTAAGACACGTAAAAGATCCTGCGAGAGTATCTTCTAAAGGGGTACAGTTATCTGCACAAGCAACAGTATTATCTTTCATCACAGTGATGTGACCATAAGGACCATGATCATAAACAATGACTGATCCTGGAGGAGGCGCTGGATTCAGGGGATGAGAGTTAGGTCCACAAGAGGGGAATTTAGCTGTTATATCTAAAAACCCTGCTTTTAAAGCATCATTAAAACCTACTTGAGCTACACTTTTAGCAGCATTTCTATCGGGGCCATCCATAGCATCAGTCCAGAGTCCTAAACTATCAAAACTATTACCAACACAGGCAAAGCATTTCCCATTAAATTGCATAGGAGGGAGTCCACAAGTGACTCCTGCAACCTTAAAATAAGATTGAGAAAGCATATTTATAATTTTAGAAGCAGCCTCGCTGTTATATGCATATTGGTTACTGTAAGAATCAATAAAATCAGAGTATTGGCCTTTAGGGTATTGTTTGGAAGAGTTTCGTGCAGCGGCTACAAAAGCAGAAGTTGTCTCAACTGAAGGAGATATTTTTGTAATATTGATTCTTTGCTGACAATGAATACTTAAAAGTAAGAATAAGAAATAAAACACAATATCTCTTCGGAAGAAAAGAAGATAAAATGATTTTTAAATAAAAAAGAAATGATAAAGGAATTGATAAGAAGAAATGGCGAAGGGTGAGGGATTCGAACCCCCGACCAACAGGTTCGAAGCCTGATGCTCTATCCAACTGAGCTAACCCTCCGTAAAGGATTTCTTCCATAAGAGATATTTCTTATCACAAAAAATACGATAGACTAATAAAAAACTCCCAAAAACTTAAAAATAAGAAAGTTAACATGCTGATCAGAGAAACTCTTCATCAAATCAAACTTAAAAATCTCCTTCTTTTCTACAGTGCTAATATCTGTATTTTATTGTCACTCTTATCTATTTTAGGAATTTTTTTCGATACAAGACTGATCTTAGGAATTAATCCATGGATCAAAGTTTTGAAGTTTGATGTCTCTATAGGGATTTATCTTTTTACCTTAATCTGGATCTTAAAAGATCTGCATCCTAGATTTATCCGGGAGATTTCTTTTAAAACAGTCATCTGCTTATTTGTAGAAATTTTTTTGATCACAATACAAGCCATACGTGGAGTGACTTCTCACTTTAATCAATCAACAGCTTTAGATGGCATTATTTTTAGTGTTATGGGTATTTTCATTACTTATAACACTTACCTGATAGGGAAAGTTCTCTATAAACTCATTAAAACTCCACCACATATTCCTTTGATCCATTTAAGAGCATTGCAATATGGATTGATCACTCTTCTTTATGGAAGTTTCATCGGAGGGTATATGTCCTCTCAAACAGGTCATAGCGTAGGAATGAAAGACGGAGGACCCGGGTTGTTCTTTGTGAATTGGAATACATTAGCAGGCGATCTGAGAGTCCCTCATTTCATAGGACTTCATGGGATACAGGTGTTTATGATTTTAGGATTTCTCATTTCATGTCTTAACATAGGAAAATCAATAGGTTCTAAGATTCTTTTAGGGTGTTTTATTGCATTTATCACGGCAAATACACTGATCTTAATTGAAGCTCTCAATGGGCTTCCATTTATTCATTAAATTCACGGAGATTCTTAAGTCATTATAATAACTTAAGAAAATCGCTATCTATTGATAATTATTTTTAAATATTATAATTACTAAAATTATTTGGAAGCTTATGTATTTTTTTATAGTATCGTTCCTATTTACATTAATTTCTCAGCAAATTTATGCACTAGATCTTTATATAACCAATATCTCTGAAGAATTTATAGGGATGAATGGGAGAACTAAACTAGTCGCTTATAAAGCAAAAAATCATCCACAAGTTCTTAAAACATTGGAAGCTTTTGTCTCATTTCGTCAGGCTATGAGCCCAGCTTTAAGACCTCAATTATATAGTAAAATACATGAAATAGTAGATGGTCAAGCTCTAAAGGTACTCAGTGGAATTCATTTAAGTAATGTAACCGATTTTAAATCACTTCCTAAAAGATTGAAAGATAAAGGAATACTCTCTGATTTAGAATCTAGAAGTCTTGAGATGATCATTCAAAAGATGCATGGATGCGCTAGAAAATTAGATTTTCACGATGATAATGAACATAGAACATTATATTATCTTAGCTATCAGGAATTTAAAGATTACATGGCAAAAGTTGCTTTTCAAAAGTATTCAGAGCTTAATCCAGAAGATAATTTAATGTCAGATTATTACCTTTCAAAAGATCAACTTAGTTCTCTAGAGTATTTAGGTTTTGTTAGATGGTATAAGGCGAATTTTATGCGATTAGACTTTATCAAGTTTTTGATTAAAAAATACGACCTTGGTTCTAGTTTATCCATTCTCTTAGAAGAAGAGAATTTGGTCCCCAAGGTAAAGTTAAACTCAGATCTTTAAGGAATTAAGCTACAAATAAACCCTGCCCAACCTAGAAATGGTCCAAAGGGAAGCATGACTTCATGAAGTCTTTTCCTTTGAATAATGGTGAGGATAATCCCAATAAAAGATCCTAAAATACTGGCTAAGGAAAGAGTCCATAAAGTTTTAGTGGGACCTAAACAAGCTCCAATGATGAGCATGTATTTGACATCACCCATGCCAAGTCCTTCAATATGTCTTATTTTTTCGTAGATATAGGCTAAAGACCAAAGGATCCCAGCACCGAGAAGAGATCCGGAGAGTGAAAATAGGAACTGATGGTGCCAAGCTTGGAATGCCCATACTATGGGAACAAAAGATAAGGTTAGAATATCAGGAAGAATAAAGTATTCTATATCAATTAAAGAAAGAGGGATGGCTAGAATAAATAGCACAGATGATAGAAATAAAGCTTCTGGGTATTGGTGGTGCCACCAATGATAGAGAAGCACACAACCTAATCCTGTGAAAAGCTCCACAAGAGGGTATCTTAAGCTAATGGATTTATGACAATAAGCACATTTCCCTTTTTGAATTAGGTAACCTATGAGAGGAATAAGGCCTAAAGAAGAGATTTTCTCCTGACAATGAGGACAACGGCTTCGAGGAAAGATAAAAGAAATATCCCTAGGAAGACGGTAAGCTAAGACATTCAGGAAACTTCCTAAGCATAATCCTAAGATAAATATGAAAAAAGACAAAACCATGGAAAAAATAGCCACCAATCGAAAAGCCTATCATAGCTATGAAATTCTGGAAAAACTAGAAGCAGGCATTGAATTAAAAGGCTCTGAAGTCAAATCTTTAAGGAATAAGAGTATGGCTTTAGGGGATGCTTATGCACAGGTGATTAAAGGAGAATTATGGATAAAAGAAATGGGGATCCCTTTATGGGAGAAAGCCTCATATCTCAATCATGAAGAAAGAAGACCCCGTAAGCTTTTAATGCATAAAAATCAGATTTTAAGACTAGAGAAAGCAACGGATCAAAAAGGGTACACTCTTGTTCCTTTAGAACTCTATTTTGATAAAAATGGAAGAATTAAAGTCTTGTTAGGATTAGGGAAAGGGAAGAATACCTATGATAAAAGACAAAGTGAAAAGATATCTGATATGAAAAAAGAAGTGGATAGAATTATTAAAATAAAAAATAAATCTTGATTTTTATATAAATAAGAAATATATAATGGATATGTATCTTATTTTAGTAACTTTAATTTCTTTATTAAATGCCTGTGGTGAAAAACCCGCATCTCATATTGATGGGATCAGTTATCAACAAAACATAACCCCCAGCCACTTCAGATCTTTAAAGATAGAGTCTTATAAAGATAAGCAAGATCCAGATACAAATTGTGTCGTTGCCAGTGTGAGACAAATTGATGGTTCCATTTCTCGGGCTCTTTTGAATCCTCAAAATGGACTCACAAATCAGCAGCTTAAAAGTGCATTAAAAGCATTTCCCGATGATTTCACCAGATATCTCAATACCAGTGTTTATAATATTTACATGGTATTTGTTCCTTACTACACAGTAGGAACCCTTTTGAGGCCAGATATCTTTAGAGAAGATACTCAAACAGCATTGATGATGGATCTGGTTCCTGTTCCTTTCTTAGCAGAAAAGCTGATCAGAAATAAAAGATTCAAATACATTCAATCTCGAAAACAATCACTCCCCGTTCAAAAACATCAAATGTTTAGATTTATTGATTCTATTGTTCAATCAAAAGGTAACAAAAATACCTGTCTTCCCTACTAGCTCTGACCTACTTTCTCTTGAACAGTCTTTAATGCATCATCATGTGCTTTTAAAGATTTTTGCATAGCCTCATAACTTCGGTGAGCTAATATCAAGTTAGTCAGATTTTTCATAGGATTTACGTTACTGGATTCTAAAGATCCTTGAAGGATTCTTCCCGTAAATTTCTCTAATTCAGAAGTATCTCCATTATGAATAAAAAGATTATCTCCTATTTTTTGGAGATTATTGTGATTTGAGAATTTTACAGTCTTGAGTTGACCGATAAATTTATCTCCTTCAAAGACTTCTCCCGAAGGAAGGATCTTCATATTATCAGCAGATAAACCAGATAATGCTCCTAACTGCCCCTGAATCAGATCTCCCCCTTTAGTGGTGAGAAATCCATCTGCATTAATCGATAAAGCCCCATCCCGGGTGTATCTAACACCAAAAGGAGTCTGGACTTCCATAAAGCCTTCTCCTTCTATAGCTATACTTAAAGGATCGTTATTCACTTGAAGAGCGCCCTGTCTAAAGTCTGTTTCAATTTTAGCAATGGACATATATTCCATTTCATTTCCTCTGAGAGGATAAAGATCTTGCATATTAGATTTAAAAGGCGCAGGAGGTAACGCAGAAGGATAATTAGGCCAGGGATTAGGATCTTGAGCCTCAAAAGAAACAGACTCTTCTTTAAAGCCTGTTGTATTGGTATTAGCTAAATTATTAGAAATGATTTCTATAATCTTTTCTTGTCCAATAGCTCCAGATAAAGGGGAGTAAATATTTTTAAGCATGAGTTCAGATTAAAAGATCGACAAAAATTCCCCAAGAGCTCTTTTTTCACCCTAGGTTTTTGACAAAAAAGACATAATTGCCCCACAAAAATTTGAACGTAAAGGAAAATGATCAGTCTTTAGTTTTTCAAAATCCATTCTAGGATAAGTCTATGATGATTAATCCGCTTATGTCTTTTTTGAATACAATAACTGAGTCTTTAGGAAACGATCCTATGATGACTCAACAAGTGACTCTTTTAGACTCTCAAAAATCTCAAGATCAAAATTTCCATGATTTTGAGTTAGAAGACATTCAAGTCTATCCTCCCGAAGGATTTGTAGCCATAGAGTATTATGAACTCAATTCTCCAGACTCTAAAGAGGCAAAAGATGATTTAAACTTATTAAAAGATAAGATAAATCTAGAAACAGCTAACAAAAAAGATATTCATAAATCTGAAGATAAAAATGGAGAGATCCCAAAAAATACTGAAAATTTAAATCCTGTAGTGGATAAAAAATCAGTTTCTTTCATTCAAGAACAAGATCAACAAAATTTAGAGAAACAACAGAACTCTTTAAAAGAAAAAGACCAAAAGAAAAGAGCTGATTCCATTTTACCTGTAGGACATATACTGGCTATGGAATCTCATAAAATTTCATTTGAGAATTTTCCTAATAAAGAAAACATAGGAAATATCAAACAAAATAATGATATTGATTCCTCTAAAAAGATCAGTTTATTAAATCATGCACATATTCCAAATTACCAAGATAATAATATTATTGAGCAGTCTTCTTTTATTAATACAAATGAAATCAGCCCTAAAAATGGAATGAGTTTCCCTAGAGGCGCAAAGTCACTCGCAGAGGTTCAGCCTGACATTAAAGAAGTGTTTTTTAGAGAGCTTGTTCAAATCAATCAAACTCCAGAGATCAGCGAACTTAAAATAGAAACATATCTAGAGCCTATATCTGATATGATTCAGGAACCATTCGAGTTACTGACAATCAAAAATGAAGAAGTGATCAAATTGATTCCTGATTCTTCAGAAAAACAGATCAGTCAAAATCAACAAAAAAAATTAAAGATACTTAATAATGTCAATCTAGAAAAAGTATTAGATACTTCAAAAAATCAAGAAAATAATCAGTCTCAAAGTGTTTCTTTACCTCAGATATCACAGATGAATTCTGATGAAAGAAAAGAAATATTAGGTGATTCAAAAAATCAATCACTTTTGAAATCAAGGATCAAGGAAAAAGCTTCTTTGTTAAAACAGGAATTAGCTTCTCCTAGTTTCAAAGAAACATTAGTTCAATCTTTAAAAGTGGAACCTTTTGAAAATAGGAAACTTGAAAACTCTCACAAAATAGAAGGTGGCATTCCTTTTGAACAAGAAAATAAGAAACTTGTGAAACAAATTAATGATGCTGTGAATTACGCCAGTATGAGAAAAATTGGACAAGCTAAGATGTCGATTAAAGATAAAGATTTAGGTGATATTTCTATTCAAATTAAAACAAAACCTAAGAATCAGGTGGATATCCATTTTGAGGTCACTCAGAAGTATTGGGAAGCTAACTTTAAAGATAATCAAAAGAGTTTAAAGGATCAGCTTATGAATAAAAATATAGAATTACAGAAGTTTACTGTAGAGCATAAAAAAGAACTTGATCAGCCGCAGATGAGTTATTCCGGCGATAGACAACACCAAGATGCCCAAAGACAAGAACACTGGGAGATCCAAGAAGAGTGGATCCCCCGGAGTCGTCCTCAGTCTCTTGGGTTCTCTAAACTTTTCTTTCAGGAGGAAAAAATATGATCACACAATCTTTAGGTGGAATCCGAGCACCGGAGTCTTTTGCTCAGAAACCAACTCAGGTGGATAAAAAGCCTGAGCCGGGACAAAAAGACTCTGTAGGTGAATTTGAAAAAATTCTGACAGAATCACAAAAAGTGATTGAAGAAGATCGTAATAAGACCAAAGTTCAAGGCAAAGAAATGGTATTTGGAGAATCTAAGTCTGATAAAGATTTTAGAGAAACACTTCAAAAAATTACAGGTAAAGATCTGAATAAACCTAAGAATAAGATGGATAAAGATGATTATCTGACTCTTATGATGACTCAACTTAAGTATCAAGATCCTAGTAAGCCTATGGAAAATCATGAAATGGCTAATCAAATGGCTCAGATGAATACTGTAGAACAACTTGTGGGAATTCATAAAACACTAGAGAAAGTTTTAGCAAGTAAAGAAGGATCAGCCATAGATAAGTTATCTCCTTATCTAGGAAAAGAAATTAGAATTGAAAGTAAAAGTATCAATTTAGGTGATGAACCTCCTAAAATACTTGTAGATATTCCTGACAATGTAGGATCTTTTGCATTTAGCATTAAAAATTCTAAGGGTGAAGTTGTTAAAAATCTTTCTCTTAAATCATTAGATTCTGGATTAAAGTCTTTAGTTTGGGATGGAAAAGATGAAAACGGAGTTGTGTGTCCAAAGGGTAAGTATGACTTTAAGATCGATGCAACCAGTCAGGATGGGAAATCTCTTTCTTTAACTGCACAAGTTTCTGCATCCGTAACAGGGATTAGTGATTTGGATAAAGGAGGAGTTCTTCTTACAAATCAAGGCAAACGCAGTATTGGAGAGATTCAATCTATTAGCCAACAAGATTCTCAGGTCATTCAAAAAGAACCTGAAAAAAGCAAAGAACCAATTAAACAACCAATTAAAGAAACACTCAAAAATTATTCAGCCCTAGGAGGAAATCATGGGAATTCATAACGCACTTTACAGTGGTATTTCAGGTTTAAACGCTAGCACAGATGGTATGTCTGTTATTGCAAATAATATTGCTAATGCGGGTACAAAATCTTTTAAAATAGATAGAGCTGAATTTGAAGATATCTTGGCTGCGAGTGTGAGTGAGTCTGCTCGTATTGGGAGAGGATCCCGTTTTAGAGGAATCACAACAATGTTCTCTCAAGGCTCTCTTACAGGGACAAGTGGTTTAACAGATCTTGGTATTCAAGGTAATGGTTTTTTTGTGGTTAAAAACACAGGCGGACATACAAAAGATACAGGTACGAGTTCATTTAATTATACCAGACAGGGGACATTTCATTTTGATAAAGATGGTTCTATTGTTGATTATAATGGTAATAGAGTTCAGGGCTATATGGCTGATAAAGATGGTAAGCTAAAGTCACAATTAGGAGATATGCAGATTATTACAGGAGGAGTTCCTCCAGCTCCTACGACTCGTTTAACTTTAGCAGCTAATTTAGATGTGAGAGAAGCTTCTCTCGGTGAATCTTTTGACTCAAAAAGACCAGAAGAAACATCAAATTATTCAACTACAGTGAGTATTTTTGATAGTCTAGGGAACGCTCATAAATGCACGTTATACTTTCGTCGTACAGACGATAAAAATCAAAATTCTTGGGATTGGCATGCATTAGTAAATGGAAATGAAATTAGTGATAATAAAGGTGTGGATGAAAAAGGGAGACCTATTGCTGCAGAAATCGCTAAAGGTAAAATAGACTTTGATGTAGATGGACGTCCCATCATGAAATATGTGACCCGTAAAGGTAAACCTAGTTTCATTGATACTATAGGTAAAAGTGATGCTGTTGATGTTAAATTTACTAATGGTGCACAAGCACAAAAAATACAATTCAACTTGGGGCCTCAAGAAGATGAGTATGGTGAAATGGGTTCAAGCATGTGCACAAGTATGGCTAATAATTCAGTGACTCTGTACCATTCTCAAAATGGTTATGAATCTGGAAATATTAAAACTATGAGAATAGAACAAGATGGATCTATCAGAGGAGTTTATACAAATGGTTTAGAAAGACGTTTAGGATCTTTTGCTTTGGCAACATTTGCTAACCAAGATGGACTCATTAAAATAGGTCAGAATTCTTATGGAATTTCTCCAAGAGCAGGAGCTCCTTTAATAGGTACAGCTGGAAGTGGTACTAGAGGAACGATCTTCTCATCTACTCTTGAAGAGTCTAACGTGGATATCTCTCAACAGTTTGTTGATATGATAACGACACAAAGAGGATTTCAAGCTAACTCTAAATCCATCACAACCACAGATTCCATGATGGAAGAAATATTGAATTTGAAGAGATAATTGAATAGAATGATGTAACTTTAGGAGTTAATGTGGAATTACCTTTACACCCCGCACTTGTGCATGTACCCGTTGGTATGGCTTTCCTTTTTCTTCCGCTATTTATTGTTTTATGGTTTGGAATCTCTAAATGGTCATGGCCTAAAAGTCTTCTTTGGTTGTATGCAGGCATGGTAGTGATCACCAATGCCTTTGCATATGTCGCTAAATCTTATGGGGAAGCAGATTGGGGAACAGTTGAAAAATTTGTTCCCAAAGAAGCATTAGAAGCTCATGCTCATGCAGGAGATCGTTACTTCTATATTTATATTGCTTTAGCTATAGTCTCTCTTATAGCAGCATATGGTAAAATTTTACCCATCGTCTTTAGAGGAGCTACAGTTCTTGTCAGTCTCCTTCTTCTCATTCAAAGTTACATCACAGGGCACTCCGGGGGACAACTTGTCTACGAATATGGTGCCGTACAAGGACACCAAGCTAAACAGGCTCCTAAACAACCTGAATCAGTTCCTCCGCCTGCAGGCTTAAATCAAACTCCTTAAAAATTCAATTGCTGTGCACACCACACAGATAAAGAATATTTTTTTCTTGAAGAAGAGATTTAATTCTTTGAATCCAATAAGTTCTTTTTATCATGAAAGTCTATTAGCATCTGGTTAAACCAAACGCTAATAGGGTGACAAATGTTTGAAAATCATTTTCAACTCAAAAAACTCAAACATGTTTTTTGAGATAAGAGTTTTTGAGACTAGTTATACATATTCATGTTTATCTAGATGCTATTATTTTATGGGAACAATTTGATGATTATATAAACCTAATCATCGCTTTCTAGGCCAATGTTTTGATGTGCTTCAAAGGCTTTATCACTAATATAGCCATAGCCAACACTACGACTTATTGTTCTACTACGATACTCTTCAATTCGTCTGACGTACTCTGCAAAAAGTTTAGTAACGTGAGTTCGGGATAAGAGCTTCAAAATCCAAATTTATACCCAAGCCCATGAGCACAAATAGCGCCAAAGATATTGACAAAATAATTAGCAACACTTCGACTGCGGGTTTGCCATATAGAATATTTAATTTTAAGAGCTTT
>CANGWC010000043.1 GCA_947457515.1 Silvanigrellaceae bacterium | reverse complement strand
TAAAAGAATTACTGTTGAAACTAATAATTCTATTGAATACGTATGGTTAGGTCTAACTGAGATCAGACTTAAAATACTTTCTTTCTTTGGAAAAGGAGTCCAATCTTTGTATTCTATAAATACCGGATAGACCCTGCTCAATGTCGGAGTAAGCTAGATAAACTTAGAAATACTCATGATTTAGCTACCCGGATGCATCTGATTAGAGATCTCATACGGTCAAGCAATCCAGGATCAGATCAAGCAACTGAATTTTTTTCCTTTAAAGGTTTCAAAAAGTTAAGAACAGCCGCCCCAGAGGAAAAAGCCCATGCTCATAATATGATGAATCAGTTTGAAACTGGAAACTGCGGGAATAACTCGATTAATATCATCTACCGGCTCACTGGGAAAGTATCCTGTGCTGCACCTTATTTTAACACCAAAGATTATTTAAAAGATTATTTAAATGCTCATTGGCTTGGTACAGTTAAGTCTGTTTTTAAGGTTAAATTTCATCAACCTCCTTTATTTACAGCAAAGAATGGCCGCTTAGCTATAACTCGCTTATGGGATATAAAAGATCTTTTAAAAACTCATATGAAAGAAGGAGATTTAGCTCTTCTAGAAATTGTTGCATCTGGAGAGAAGCACGCAGTTCCCATGACTCAATTAAATGATAAATTTTACATTATTGCCGATGAATCTTGGGGTGGAGTCACTCATCGAGATGAGCTCTTAGATATTGATACATTTTCACAGCGCTATGCTAAATTTTTTGGATCATACATCACAGATGCTGAGTTTGGTTTAATCATCACAACAGAAAACATATTCAATAAGTAAAATGCTTAATCGTTTCACCATAAGCTTCTAATCCTCTTAAAGATTCTATGCCTATCTCTAAATGAGTATTTACCCAATTTTCAGTGACAAATTTATCAGATTTTTCTGTTTTCACTCCATCGGGAGTTAACGGTACATCTGAGACGAGAAGAAGAGCACCTCTGACGATTTCATTATGATGACCTACAATAAATACGGTAGCTGTTTCCATATCTATACCTATGCATTTCATATTCAAAAGACGTTGTTTAAACTCTTCATCATGTTCCCAGACTCTGCGATTGGTTGTGTAGATAACACCGGTTCTGTATTCAAAATTTCGAGCTACTATTTTTTCAGAAACGAATTTGTGTAACTTAAAAGAAGGTAATGCCGGGACTTCAGACGGAAAGTAATCATTGGAAGTTCCTTCTCCCCTAATGGCTGCTATGGGAAGAACAAAATGACCAATGTCTGTGCTTTTTTTGAGGCCTCCACATTTTCCAAGGAAGAGAACTGCTTTAGGTTGTCTTGCTATGAGAAGATCCATGATGGTAGCTGCATTTGCTGATCCCATTCCAAAATTAATAATACTGATATTGGATTTATGACAGGTCGCATTAGGCATGGCTTTACCCATACCGTTAACTTCAACATTTAACTTCTCAGCAAAGACATCTACGTAATTTTGAAAGTTCGTTAAAAGGATATAATCAGCGAAGCTATCTATCGGCATTCCTGTATAACGAGGTAACCAATTCTGGCATATTGTTAATTTATTGTTCATAATCAAACCATGTTCTGGGCTAAAAGTTATACCCTGTTATTTTTCTGCATGATAGTGGGAGTTTTCTTACTTCAAAGAAATTACAGTGATAGCTATTCTAAAAAAATGAAACTCCAAACCTTTCTTCCGGAGAAAGAAGTCGAAATCATGTCTATTCGTGATTATCTCTTTCAAACCCATGGAAGACAAGATCTTGTCATAAAAGCAGGATCTGCTTCTTTGTCTAATCATAAATCTTTTAAAATTGATCATAAAGTTTTTATGAATCATCCCCAAGGGACATTTGAAACTGAGGGGCTTGTAGGACAATTAGAATGGGATGGTCAACCCACATCTCTTTTCTCTGTGCCTATTATTGTTAAAAACATGGAAAGTGAGAAGTCTATTAAAGGAACTTATCACTCGAGTCGTGCTCCTATTTATTATTCTGCTGATATCCTCAAAGTTTTCCAAAAAGAATCTTTAGTTCGATTGGAAGGGCATGTTAAAATCACTCAAGAAGATACAGAGATCACAAGTGACACTGCAGATATTTTTATGTCTGGTGATGGCAAATGGAGTCCTCAAAGAGCTTTGGCTAAAGGACATGTTGTCTTAATCAAAAATGAGACTCCTGATAATATTAGAGGAGAATCTGAAGAAATGGATTATTCTATTCCTGAAGAGAAAATTCTATTTAAAGGAAAACCCAAAGTTTGGAGAGGTCCTGAAAAGCTTTTTGGGGAAACGATCCAATGGATGGTTAAAACCGGGGAAATCACTGTCTTCAAAGCACAAGGTGTTTTGCAACCAAAGAGTAATCGTTGACACTTGCTGCTCATCACCTCATGAAACGCTTTCAATCAAAACACGCTGTTTCAGATATTAATTTGACGGTGGAGCCTTCTGAAATAGTCGGTCTTCTCGGACCTAATGGTGCGGGGAAAACAACTACTTTTTATATGATGGTAGGTCTTCTTCTCCCCAGCATGGGACAGGTCTTTTTAAATAACCAAGATATTACAAATCTACCCATTCACCGTAGAGCTCAGTTAGGTATGAGTTATCTTCCTCAAACATCCAGTATCTTTAAGAAACTGACTGTGGAAGAAAATCTTATTGTTGTGATGGAAATCTGTAAAATCCCTAAAGATCAGTATTCTCAACTTTTAGATAGTATTTATACTCAATTTCACTTAGGAAATCTGAGAAAATCATTGGGCATGTCTCTATCTGGTGGTGAACGCCGAAAAGTTGAAATTGCAAGAAGTCTGATATTGAATCCAAAATTTCTGCTTTTAGATGAGCCTTTTGCAGGGATAGATCCTATTAGTATAGAAGAAATACAACTTCTTTTAAAAAATTTGAACCTTACTCAAAATATAGGAATACTGATTAGCGATCATAACGTCAGAGAAACATTAGATATTTGTCATAAGGCTTATGTGTTAGCAGAAGGTAGAATTATCTGTCAGGGAGTTCCTTCTCATATTATCCAAGATACTAATGTTCAAAATCTTTATTTGGGTTCTACCTTTAAAATTTAAGAAAAACGATAACTTCTTTTAATGTTTAGATTTATAGACTAAAATAAGTATTTTAAAAATTTAATGATTGATTTTGTTTTTCTGTATAGTACATTATAAAAAAAGGATAAAATAACATGTTATCAAAAATAAATAAAAATTTTTTTATATTATAAAGTCATTGTTTTACACATCAATTTTAATATTTTTCGTAAATTCATATGCTCATAATTTTGAAGATCACTTTGAAAAAGATTTAATTAAGTTACTGAAAAAAGCAAATTATCATTCTTTTGAAGATCTTCAAAAATTAACAACTGAAAATGAAATTGATAACATAAGAAGATTAAGCGATAGATATAAAAACCAAATAAAAACAACTATGTCTACATTAGGCTTATCTTTTAATGGTATACCTGAAGATGCTCTAAATTTTAAGGAAACTTTCTCAACCCCCATATACAATGCTCTCAAACGAAATCAGATTACCTGCTTTCAAGATCTCCAAAATTTAGGAAGTGAAGAGAATCTAAGAAACCTTAAATCCATAGGAGATACAAAAGCTGACAAGATCATAGCAGTAATGAGTTCTCTGGGGATATCTTTTAATTCCGGATCATCCGAAGAGTCCAGCGAAGAAACAGTCGAATCTTCAACTTCTGAAGCTGCACCTAAAGGATTTTTCTTTTTTTGGTGGAGTGAATAAGTTTTTTACTTATAGAACTCAAAAAAATCTCATTTATATCAGCAAGTTAACTAGCTGTTTAAATTTATCAGATCCTATCTTGTGAAGTAAATTTTTATGTTTCACAGCGGGGAAAAGGTCGATGAATCGACAATTTCAGTCGCTCTTATTATCGGCATAATCCACTTTAAATATAGCATTTAAAATACCGATACTCTTTCTAATGGTATCTGCTATTGTTCTCTTATTTTTAACATTTTGTAATCAAAAAACATCCATAAATACTGAATATTTAAAGAATAATCCCGATTCAGCTGTAGCTCTAGGCTTAGATGGGATGATCACTCCAGAAGGAGATCAAGCGGAGAAAGCGATTAATGATCGAATTGCAAATTCGGATGTTGGATACTTAGGACCTTTAAGAGTCGATTTTTCTCTAGATCCTAGCAATCCAAGTAAAACAGATCCTGCTAATCTTATGAATGGCAAAAATGCTTTTATCTATCAACAAGCTATGGCTTTAGATGTCAAAGCAGCCGCACAGGGAACAACCTCTCCAGGAGCTTTCCAGTTCTTAGGATGTGGATCTGGTGGATACCATCTTGGCTTCACAAATATTAATATACAGGGATCGATTCCTCGAGGTCCTGATGCTGCTAAGCAGTGTGGTTACATTGTCAGTAATCCTCCTCCAGGAACTGTTGTAGATTTTAACTTTTCGATTACAGAATTTGGGCCTAAAGATAGAAGACAATGCATTAGTGTCAGACTGAAAGGATTTGCTGATAGTCAACGTACTGCTGAGTTTTGTGCAAAAATTCCTCTCAAGAAATACCTGACTCTTGCTGTGAATGCAGAATTTAGTCTAGAAGATAAAAAAATTGAAGACAGAGTCAGTACTGTCTCTATTCCCACCTATGATACATTTACTCAACCTGATGCTGTTAAAAGCTTAGCTTCCATTAGACAGCCAGATCAAACCAATAATAGACCTAAAGATTTGATGGGGTTTGTTTCATCATTTAAAGATACTCTGAATGGTGCCATCAAGATGGATTTATTAGGGAGATCTGTTACCCTCGCATTTTTGGGATTCCAGCTCAAACACCTTCCTGAGACTTATCATACTGCTTGGCTTGGTATAAAAGGTGAAGTCAAAACGGGGATTAAACCCGAAGTTTTGAATGGCTTAAAGTTAAAACCCTCTCCTCCTAATAAATATTGGGAAATATTCAGAGCTGTTTCCAGCGTTAATAGTGATATTTACTTTATTCTATCTACCTTAGACATCAATAAGTTTTTAGACTCTATGTCTGCAAGCCCTTTGAAAGACCAAATGGCTATCGCTTGGAAGATGTATTCTGATTTTAACAACGATTCTGTCATTCCTTATATCAGTCAAATAGGAGATGTAGCTCTTTTTTCAAGGAACTTTATTCTAGAAAAGGGGATGAAAATCCGGTGGGCTTCTGGTAAAAATCCTCTTTTCAAAACAACTCTTAAAAGCCCTGCTGCACAAAAGAAATTCTATAGTTGGCTGAATAAAGAAGGGAAACCTCTTATGAAAGCCGCAAGGGAAGATATTTATAACTTAAATAAAACATCAAACTTACTTGGGTCAACGGGAATAAGTTCTAATGTTTTCCAACGTATGGAACAAAAAATACAAGCTTCTGCAGATCAACTCTACCTTGCTTATACGAGATCTCTTAAACTGGAAAAATAGCCAATTTCTATACCTAAAAAATGAGATTTAAATACCGATACTCTTTTTAATGGTATCTGCAATTATCCTCTTATTTTTAACATTTTGTAATCAAAAAGTATCCATAACAACTGGATATTTAAAAGATAATCCTAATTTAGCAGATGATCTTGGATTAGAAGGCATGATCACCCCTGAGGGAGATCAAGGTGCTGCAGTTATTGATGATTATCTTAAAGAATCTGATGTTGGATACTTAGGACCTTTAAGAGTTGAGCTTTCTTTAGATCCTAGTGATCCTAAAAAGACAGAACCAACTAATTTCATGAATTCGACAAATGCTTCCATATATCAACAGGCTATGGCTTTAGATGTGAAAGCGGCTGAACAAGGAACAACATCCCAGGGAGCTTTCGACTTTTTAGGATGTGGAGCTGGCGGATATCATCTTGGTTTCACAGATATTAATGTACAAGGCTCGATCCCTAGGGGTCCTGATGCCGCTAAGCAATGTGGATATCTTTTAAGTAATCCTCCTGCAGGCACTGTTGTAGATTATAATTTCTCTGTTACAGAGTTTGGACCTAATGACAGAAGACAATGTATCAGTGTGAGACTTAAAGGTTATGCTGATAGTCAACGTACTGCTGAGTTTTGTGCAAAAATTCCACTTAAAAAACATCTCACTCTTGCGGTCAATGCTGAATTCACCATAGGTGATAAATTAATTGAAGACAGAGTCAGTAACATATCTATTCCAACCTATGGAGCATTTACTCAGCCTGATGCTGTTAAAGCTTTAGCTTCCATTAGACAGCCAGATCAAACCAATAATAGACCTAGAGATCTTATGGGTTTTATCTCATCATTTAAAGATGCTCTGAATGGAGCCATTAAATTTGATGTGGGAATGAAAGCTGTGAATGTGTTCTTTTTAGGTCTAAATCTTAAAGGACTAAAAGAAAATTATCATGATGCTTGGCTCGCCATGAAAAGCGAAGTCAAATCTGGTATTCCCAAAGCTGAATTAAGTAAAATTATTAAAGATTCAAAACTTAACGTAGCTCCCCCTAATAAGGTTTGGGAACTTTTTAAAGCTGTATGTAATGCCAATAATGATCTGTACTTTTTATTATCAGCTTTAGATATTAATAGAATGCTTGATTCTATGCCTTCAAGTCATATGAAAGATCAGATGGCTGTTGCTTGGAAAACATATGATAATTTTGCGAATTCACCCCTACTTTGGGCAGGAGATATTGCTTATATACTCAATGGATCTAAAAACTTTATTCTAGAGAAAAGTATGAAATCAAAATGGAGTAAAAATGGTCTTTTCAAAAAAGGAGGAGCTTTAGCAAGTAAGACTGCTCAAAAAAAATTCTATTCTTGGCTCAGTGGAGATGGTGTAGCTTTCATGAATGCTGCAAGAGATGACGCATGGAACATTGGAAAGAAAAATTCTAGCTTACTCAAATCAGCAGATGTGAGTGCTAATACTTTCCAGCGTATAGAAAAAAAGATACAAGCTTCTGCAGATGAACTTTATAAATCCTATCAACAAGCTCTTTTGGTTAAGAAACCTTCTGCTGTGGGTGCTACTGCTAGATAATCTTTTTGCAGCACCTTTAAAAGAACCTTTAAAACACATTTCCTTAGCTTTAGATTGGACTCCTAACACTCATCATACGGGTTTCTATGTAGCCTTAGATAAGAATTACTATAAAGACGTTGGATTAGATCTTCATATTGTTTTACCCAAAGGAGTGTCTCCTTTGTTTTTGATTGCCCAAAAGAAAACTGAATTTGCAGTAAGTTTTGCATTTGATATCGCTAAAGCTCAGGATCAAGGATTACCTGTATCTTATCTTGCGGGTCTCCTTGAGAAGAATACTGCTTGTTTTGCTTGGAGGAAAAGCTCTCAGATTAAAACCCCTAAAAACTGGGAAAATAAAAGGTTTGTGGGATTAGGGACTCCCGATGAATTTGCTTTAATTGAAGATATTATGGAACGTTATCAGGGAGATGTTAAGAAAGTTAAGTTTATTTCTTCTTCTTATCCTGACTTTGTTAAAATGACTGAAAAAGAGGCTGATTTTCTCTTGATCTTTGAGGGGTGGGAACTCATTCATGCAAAATCTTTAAAAATTCCTTATGACAAACTGTGTTTAAGAGATGTTGCTCCCCATTTTAAGCATCCTAGTCCCTTACTTGTGACTCATAAAGATCAAGATCCTGTTTTGATTAAAAAGTTTCTCTTAGCGACAAAAAAAGGATATGAATTCTCCAAGAAGTTTCCCAAGGAATCGTTGATGAGTCTTTTGAAGTTTGCTCCTGAATTGAAAAATGGATTTATTTCTCATTCTCAAGATTTTATGTCACAGTATTACGGTTCACCATGGGGCTGTGAATCTCCAAAAAAGTGGGTACCTTTTATGAATTGGATGTTTCAGAAAAAAATTATACAAAGAGTTATGGATTTTCCATTAAACAACTCAACACTACCCTGTCTTTAATATGCGTCTTTTAAATAAATCTCACCCTATTGTTAGGGATATCCTCGATTACTATAAAGGTCATTATGGCCAAGCCATTTATAGTATATTTGCATCTGTTATCTTAGATTCTTTAGATCTTTTTATGTTTTATGCCTTGGGACAACTGATTCAAGGAATTTCGTTAGGCTATCTCGATCCTATTTTTCAAAGCTTACCTACCCTATTTGGTTTTTCAGGAACATTTGAAAACTCTATGGGCGCTCTTTTGATCTTAGTATTTATCACACAAGTCGCTTTTGACCCTGTCTATCAATGGTTAACATGGTGGCATCATTGGGGGATCGCTTTAGAAGCCCGTAGAAAAAATACTCGTATTGCCATTAAGAAAGTTTTAGAGCTTCCTCTTTCCTACTTTGAAAAACATAACCCCGGAAGAATCACGAGTCGTATTGTCAGAGGTATTGATAATCACATGTTTCTTTATCCTGATGCTGCAGGTTTAGCTGTTCCTAAAAGCATTAGAATATTTGCTATTTTTGTTGTGATTTCCATTATTAATCTTCCTATTGGACTCTTTGGATTTATAACTTTTGCCTTGGTTTTAGGTTACTGCACAAGAAGTTTAGTCCGTCTTGTTCAACAAGAAACTCTTATGGATAAACACTTTGAGACGACTCAAGGTCGTCTTTCAGAGATCGTAACTAACATTAAAACTGTAAAATCTTATGCTAAAGAATTTGAAGAATTCAATGCTCAAGGCAAAAGAGTCGACAGATCTTTTAAATACATTATTTATCGAATCCATAAATCTTATTGCGTGATTGCATCTGTGAGAAAGACATTCATCAGATCATGTTCTTTTTCCATTCTTTTATATGCTCTCTGGCTTGTTTTCCAAAAATCTTTAGCTCTCAGTGACTTTATTGTTATAGCCACTTTAACATCTTTTGCTTATTCAGAATTAGAACCTTTATGTTATTTTATTGAACAAGTGGCTAGAAGATATGCACCTATTCTACAGTTTCATGAGTTTTTAAATACTCCTTTAAAAGAAGATAATGATTTCAGTCATGGATCTAAACCATTGGTCTCTGAAGGCAATATTTCTTTTAATAATGTGACTTTTACTTATAACGAACATGCTCCTATTTTAAATGATTTCTCTTTAACCATTCGTTCTAAAGAAACCATTGGGATTGTAGGATATTCTGGTTCAGGTAAAACGACTCTGATTAAACTTTTAATGCGTTATTTTGATCCTCAGAAAGGAAATATTGCTTTAGATGGTAAAGATATAAATACTTACGCTCTCCCTGAATTTAGAAAGTCTTTTGCCATAGTTCATCAAGAAGTTGATATCTTTAATCGAACTCTTTGGGAAAATCTGACTTATGGAATGCAAGAACCCATTGATCCTTTAAAAGTTGCTGAAGTCTGTAAGATGGCCTACTTAGACGATGTTCTAGAAGCTCTTCCTCAAGGGATGGAAACACTTTTGGATGAAAGAGGTGCTCGTCTTTCTGGTGGGCAACGACAAAGGATTGGGATTGCTAGAGCTTTATTAGCAAATCCTGCTGTTCTTATTTTTGATGAAGCCACTTCTAACCTTGATTACGAATCAGAATCTCTCATCCAAAAAGCTATGGAAAATATTATGGGGCAATGTACTGTGATTATCATTGCTCATAGACTTATGACTGTTAAGAAAGCTAACCGTATTGTCGTATTAAGTCATGGCCATATTGAACAAGAGGGCACTCATGAATCTTTATTGAGTGTTCCAGGAATCTATCAAAAGTTACATCAACTTTCCCAATAGCTTATTCTTCTGGGCTATTGACACTCACAAGACCCACTTCATTGAGATCAATTCTTTTCTTCAGATCATCCATAGATCCTGTAGTGGAAGAAGTTCCATACTTCATATGAAGTTTTTGAGCTAAGGTATTTAAAGAATCTACAACATTTTGAAAATCATCTTTTTTACGGATTTTTAATCGCACATGAAAGTTTTCTGCTTTAAGTTCTTCTACAAATCTTAAGATACTCACGATAGGTCCATACATACGATGAGTTCTTCTGACTACAATTAAGGTCATCGTAACAAGATATAAAAAGATAATAATACCTGCATAAATAGCGTTTTTAATAAACACTGAATTTGTGAGTAAAGCTACAGAATCTGCCACTTCAAAAAACTCTTCCACCTGTTTGTATTGTTCAGAAAAACTCACAACAAACACCATTGCCATTAAGATAGCAAAAAATACAGAAACAACACCCACATATAATCCAAATCGGATTTGTTTAAAGGGTTCGATAAAATAGGAATTTAAGGTTCTTCTTTGCTGACTCATAAAAGAATTATGAACGGAAACCTTACAAAGGTATGAGGAAAAAACTTCCTACCAGATAAGATTTTTTTGGCTATTTTTCTTTATCGAAGATGTTTTAATAATGTTAACTTACTGTCGAAAAGCACTTTATGGTTTACAAGAAACTTAACCTTAATAAGGGGTTACCTTTATTATTTATCGCTACGGAACGTGTCAATAGTTTTGAGACCAGTTTTTTCATAAATTAACGTAATTCTACATTTGATGCCTCCGTGGTTGGAGGCTTATTGATATAGACCGCAGGTGGGATCTCTTGAGCTAAAGGCCTGCCTTGAGAGAATCTTTCGGGAT
>CANGWC010000042.1 GCA_947457515.1 Silvanigrellaceae bacterium | reverse complement strand
AATTTGAGTTATTATTACAAAACAAGGATAAGTCTAATAAATTCGTAATTTTTGTTACTTTATTAGAGACTACAGGACTCATTTAGAAATTTTTCAATATATTGATATTAAAGATATTTTTTCCTGCCTACCCTGGTCGAGTAATTACTAAATTTTTATGAAAATTTATTTAGATGAGACAGCCCTGCCCTAAAACTTATACAACGGGTATAAATCCTAATCCTAAATTTTTTATGGATAGGATTTTTTTAGATACGACTGTGGCTACAAGACATATGATTATGAGTACACAAAGTTGGTATTATGGCTCGAATTCAGGAAGATTTGAAAGAAACCTAAGCATTATCCCAACTTCAGCTTCAGTAGACCTATCAACGAGATGCTCTGTCACATCTCCCTAGAAGTGATAGTTATTCTATTTTCCCAATTCTTTTAACTTCCACAACACCTTCCATATTCTCCAGTTTATGCTGCACCTCAATAAACTGATGAGAAGACTTCACAGCTAAACAGGCAAGAATCGTCGCAAGACCTCCAGAATCTGTTTGAACTTCAGCTCTGACAATATTAATTTTCATATGAGAAATTGTTTTAGTCATATCAGCTAAAATTCCTGGACGATCGTAAACTGTCATTTTTAAGTAAACATTAAAAAACGTTGATTCTGCAGAAGGCCAAGAACAGGCTATGGCTCGATCGCCTTTAGGTCCTAAGGGACAGAATTGTCCATGAATAATGACACCTTTACCTTGGGAAATATAGCCAACTATGGGTTCTCCATGG
The DNA here is from genome assembly GCA_947457515.1 of Silvanigrellaceae bacterium. GTDB lineage: Bacteria > Bdellovibrionota_B > Oligoflexia > Silvanigrellales > CANGWC01 > CANGWC01. Next base: position 9,968 of record CANGWC010000042.1, on the reverse strand, counting down.
AGTGGTTGACAACATTTAGCAAAACGAATCAGTACATGGTTCAAGCCCTGAACTAAGATATCTGCTGTTGTTCGTGTAGGGATTGCTTTACCTGTAGGAAGGATTTTAGGAGGAAGTAAAGATTTTTTGGTTTCTTCTTCTAAAATCGTTTCTTCAATAGGAGTTTCTTCTTTGGTTAAACTGCGAAGATAATTTCGGATCTTACTTTTAGCTTTTGATGTTTGAGTGATGTTTAACCAATCAGTTCTTGCTCTGACAGAAGGAGAAGTCATGATTTCTACAACATCACCAGTTTTGATTTCTTTCTTTAAGGGAACAATACGGCCATTAACTTTAGCTCCTAATGTATGAAGCCCAAGTTCACTATGAATTGCAAAAGCAAAGTCTAGAGAAGAAGCTCCTCTTTGGAGTTCATAAATATCTCCTTTAGGAGATAAAACGTAGATCACATCATCAAAAAGATCGATCTTAAGATTTTCAAGAAATTCATTAGGATCAGATATTTTGCTCTGGTTTTGAACCATCTCCTGAAACCATTGAAACTTCTGAGTAACCTGAATTTCTCCTTGATGAGGCTTAGGAAGAGTTGTTCTTTCTGTTTCTGAAGAAAAGACATTTTTAATGCTTTCTTTATAAAGCCAGTGAGCAGCGATCCCATGCTCCGCAATAATATGCATGCTATTGGTGCGAATTTGAATTTCTAAGAGCTCACCTTGACCTGCAATCACTGTTGTATGAAGACTTTGGTACAAGTTAGCTTTTGGCATAGCGATATAGTCTTTAAATCTTCCCGGTACAGGTTTAAAAAGACTATGAACAAAACCCAAAACTTCGTAACAAGCGGGAATATCTTTTACAATGACTCTTAAAGCGAAGAGATCATAAATATCTGTAAATTCTTTTTTGCGGAGATACATTTTGTTATAAATACTATAAAAATGTTTTGCTCTCCCTTGAACTTCTGCATTAATCCCTTGTTTCTTTAAATTATGAATAATGAAATCTTGGGCACTGTGGATGATTTTTTCTCGTTCGGATTTCTTCTGATGAATTTTCTCTATAAGGGATGTGTAAATTTCAGGGTTCAATTCTTTTAAAGAAAGATCTTCTAATTCTGCTTTGAGTTTATGAATTCCTAGCCGACCAGCTAAAGGAGCATAAATATCAATCGTTTCTTGGCAAATAGCGAGTTGTTTTTCCGGAGGCATGCCTTTGATGGTTCTCATATTGTGAGTTCTATCTGCAAGTTTTACTAGAACAACACGGATATCTTTAGCCATCGCTAAAAACATCTTTCTAAAGTTTTCAGCCATATTCTCTTGTTTAGAATGAAAACTCATACGGCCTAATTTTGTGAGACCATCCACAATCATAGCGACTTGTTCACCAAACTCTTGTTGGATCATTTCTAGAGTAGCCTCTGTATCTTCCACGGTATCGTGAAGAAGTGCTGAAGCTAAAGATGTTTCATCTAATTTGAATTCAGTGAGGATCTCTGCAACAGCGATAGGATGCAAAATAAAAGGTTCACCACTTTTTCTCTTTTGATCTTGATGCATTCGAGAAGCAAAAATATAAGCTTTTCTCATAAGAGCTTCCGCAGAGGGATCTAAATAAGATAGACTTTTAGTGAGAAGCTGTTCGAAAGCAAGATTCTCTATGGGAGCAGAAACTGAGGTATGGAAAATTTCATTTGGCATGGGCTTTCTTTTTTGTTCATTCTTTTACTTCTCATTTATGTCATTAAGATAAAAGAGAGGTTGTTAACTTTAGAAAAAACAATCATTCCTATACTGATCTACCCTGATTTTAATTCTAAGAAAAGAGCCTTAACTAAATATCTTTTGTTTTTTCAAAGTCTTTTTTATGACAATCACGAGCGTAAGATTAAAATCTTTATTTCAGAAGATATTTCTCAAGAAGGATTCAGAGAACTTTGGAAGATCTGTTCCAAACAAACTGAGGATACTCAAAAAATAACTTTCCATGAATTACATTGGGAAAATCAAAAATGGAGTTTTAAATGATAATTAAACTGATTCAATATTCACTGCTCATTTTAAGCATCAATCAAATACATGCCAAAACTTGTCCAGAAGCTTTTGAAAAACCTTATAATCCTAAACATAAAAAAGAATGCTTTGAAGATCTGATCTCTCGATACCAAAAACTTCCTTCTTTAGAACTTTTAGGCATGATCGAAAGATGGAATCACTCTGTTTTCCTAGAGTTTATATCTACTACTGTTTTCCCACATCCATCTCCTAAAGCTCCTGTTGCCTTTGTCTTACAACGCTATGTCGATGTGGCAATACAAGAGAGTCGTAAAACTTCTCAATCAAAAGAAATTACCCCTCAGCTCACAAAAGAAATCAACACTTTAAAAAGAGTCTTCTGTGAAAATCCTTCTAATATGCTTTTAGATGAAGCTCTTAAAAAATATATTCATGAATATCCTAAAGCTTGGGTTTCCGTAAAATCCATCAATATGAACTGTGAATTTAGGCAGCTCAAACTTCTCCAACAGGAAAAAGACCCGGACGTTCTCAATTACTTAGTCAAGCTTTCTCAAAATGCCCCAGACGAAAAAACAAAGTCTTTAGCCAATCAAATCTTAGATAACAATGTTCTTCATTGATTTTAAATGAATAAACCTAAAAATATTCTGTGGCTTCGCTCTGAACTCAGACTTCAAGACAATCCGCTTCTCGATTTATGTCAGGATAATCCTTTTTCAAGATTCCATAAAAACCCTAAAGAATTTAAGGAAATAGATAAGATTATCTATATTTTTGATCAAAAAAAACCTTTTCCAGGATTTGATTTCCCACCTTTAGGTCCTAAATATGAAGAGGTCATTCATGAAGGGATAGAATCTTTAAAGCCCCTTCAGATCTCTTTATATGATGAAGAAAAGCAGGTTGTTTTAAGAGATTTCTTAAAAGAGGGATATGCAATTTATTATATTCCTTACCCTACGTTTGATGAAAGTTCTTTAGAAAATCAATTATCTTATGAATTTCCTGGGCAAATGATCCCACTTAATGCAAAAAAACAGACCTTATGGCCAAGAACTTTTGAAAGTCTTCCAGAAACATTCACTCAATTTAGAAAGAAAATGGAAATCATTTCTTTAGATCTTCCCCCTTGTTGGGGAGAGGGCGATTATTTCTATGAAAATATCCCTAAAAACAATTATCCGGGACCTAGGCATTTAGAAGAGTATCTTTGGGAATCTTCAGCAGCTCATTCTTACAAAGAAACCCGTAACTCTTTACAAGGAAAGGATTCTTCCACAAGGTTTTCGATGTATTTAGCTCATGGGATGCTCACACCTTTAAGAATTATGTCAGAACTGAAAGAATTCGAAAAAACCAAAGGAGCTAATGATTCTACCTATTGGATTTTCTTTGAATTGATGTGGAGAGATTATTTTTATCATCTCGCGCAACAGAAAAAAGCTCAATTTTTTCCTCAGTGGGGAGAAGGCATTCAGGATGGACGGATGATTTCAGAACTCCATAAACAGAACTTTCAAAAGTGGAGACTTTCTCAAACATCCTCCGATCTCATTAATGCTGGAATGAAAGAGCTTTCAAAAACAGGCTGGCTTTCTAATCGTATGAGACAAATTGTAGCAAGTTATTTGATCTATGAATTGGAAGTGCCCTGGTCATGGGGGGCCAGATGGTTTCAATACAGTCTCAAAGACTTTGATCCTTGTTTGAATACAGGGAATTGGACTTATATTGCGGGGTTAGGACAAGATCCCAGGGGAGGACGAAAATTTAATGTCCAAAGACAAAAAGACCAATATGACCCTGAAGGAGTTTATGTAAAGTATTGGTTAGATGATCAGTAACTTAATCAAAAAGTTATCCATATTTAATATATTAATTTTTTTGATTAGGTTGTCTTGTGTTCCATAAAATGCTATGTTCCACAATATGCGGAACAGCACGAAAAACGGAACACTTTTAGAAAATACAGCATTAGAGATTCTTGGTCAGCATTTATCGCCCCAGTGGATACTAGAAATAAGTAGTGATAAATCAATAAATAAAAAGCTTATTATCAAAGCGCCAAATGGCAATCAGATTGACTTTGATTTTATCTCTCGAAAAAACATAAGTCCTAAAGATATTCATCACTTACTCAGTAGAAATGATAAAAATATTATCTTAGTCGCTACGTTTTTGAGTTTGCGTTCACGTAATTTGCTCACAGAATATGGAGCTAGTTATGTAGATACAACAGGCAATTTAAGACTTGTAGCCAGTGATCCGGCTATTTTTATTGAGGTTAAGAGTGAAAAAAAAGATCCGCAAAGTCATAAAAGAGATCTTAAAAGTCTTAAGGGAGCTGCAACAGCTCGTGTTATCAGAGCTTTATGTGATTTTGAGCCATCGTATGGAGTTCGTAGTTTAGCCAAAAGAGCTTCTGTTCCTTTAGGAACGACATCACGAGTTGTGAATTTCCTTGAGGAAGAAGCACTACTCCGTCGTGATGCGAAAAAACAAATCATTTATGTGAATCTACCTGATCTTATGATTCGTTGGACGCAAGATTATAATGTATTGAGCTCAAATAAGGTGTTTTCTTATTTAGAACCTCGTCATTTATCTACTTTAACATCAAAACTTCAAAAGCTTGATCGTTATGCTGTTACGGGTTCTATTGCGGGACCAAGCATTGCTCCATCTCGATTAGCTATGATCTATGTTGACGATGCAAAAAATGCTGCAAAGATTTTGGATCTCACTCCTACAGATACAGGCGCGAATGTTTGGTTAATTGAACCTTATGATGAAGTTGTTTTTGAAAGAATTCAGTTAATCAAACTTCCATCAATGCTTAATGAAAGCATCAATGCAGTTGCTCAGAGTCAACTCATTGCAGATTTAATGACAAGTCCAGGTCGAGGCCCACAAGAGGCTGAAGTCTTTCTGGAGCAAATGAAAAAAACAACAGTATTTACTGATGAAGAATTAGAGTTTGAATTTAGAAATTTGAATACCTCCCCGCCCTGAAGGACGAGGTTTTACGGTGCGATCGATAAATAATAAGAAGATGGTTCCCGTAGAACCTTAAGGACTTTCATCCTTGTTTGAATATAGGGAATTGGACTTATGCAGGCTTAGGGCAGAACCCAAGAGGAGGACGAAGGCTTAATGTCCAAAGACAAAAAGACCAATATGACCCTGAAGGAGTCTATTAAAGTTACTGTTTAGAATAACAATAACTGCAACTTAAGGAGTATGGTGGGTCCGGGCGGAGTTGAACCGCCGACCTCTTGCTTATCAGGCAAGCGCTCTAACCACCTGAGCTACGAACCCTACGGGGAACACCATACTTTGAAAACCACCTATTAAGCAAGAAGTCTTAGAGCAAGTTGTGGAGATTGGTTAGCTTGAGTCAACACAGCGATACCGGATTGTTTCAAGATAGAGGTTTGAACCATCTTACCAGTCTCTTCCGCAAAGTCTGTATCTCTGATTCGGCTATTAGCAGCAGCAAAGTTTTCCATTTGAACATTAAGGTTACCTACAGTAGACATTAGTCTATTTTGAATCGCACCAAGATCCGCTCTGTATCCGGAAACTTTTGTAATCGCATCATCAACTTTAGCAATAGTTCTTTGAGAATGTTCTTTAGATTTAACTTGTATGCCATCAGGATTTTGAGTATTGCCTAAATCAAGACTGCCTTTACCTTCTGTTGTAGAATTAATATTTTTCAAATCAATTCTAATAAGGTTAACTCCAGGTTGATCTTTAGCATCAACATCTTTGAAGAAATCTTTTCCAACCTGTATTTCTAGAGGGAAAGGATTAGATTTATTAGTAAGACTAGGAGATTTGCCTTCTTGTTCTCCAATAAGAAGACGAGTCCCGTTGTATTCTGTAGAAGTAGAAATACGGTCGATTTCGGATTTAAGAGCAAGAAACTCTTTATTTAAGAATTCTCTTTCTGTATTTCCGATAGTATCTGATGCTCCTTGTACAGCTAGTTCTCTTAATCGAGAAAGGATATTTCCAATCTCATTAAGTCCACCTTCTGCTGTTTGTACTAAAGAGATACCATCACTGGCATTCCGTCTTGCAGCACCAAGTCCACGGATATCTGCTTTTAATTTTTCACTGATGGCTAAACCAGCAGCATCATCAGCAGCTTTATTGATTCTGCTACCAGAAGATAACTTTTCCATAGATTGGTTATTTGCCTCAGTAGCTAAACTCAAACTTCTTTGAGTATTTAATGATTGAGTATTTGTTTGTATACGTAGACCCATAGTTTCCTCCTTGTGGGTTGTGAACCTTTCTTGCTAGCGTTGTCATAAGACTGATAGCTAAAAGTTTCTTAAACACTCTTTCGGTGTGCAGAGTCTTCCCAAAACGGGTAAACTTTTCCCTATGGCAAAAAATCTTCTTTCAGGAATAGACACGATCACTGCAAAAGAGTTGCAAACCATGGGAAATATTGCATTGGTTACAAATCAAAGTGCAATTACTAGGAACTATATTCCTACAGCCCAAAGGATTTATGACCTTATAGGAACAAATTTGCAGTGCATTTTAGGACCACAGCACGGATATTTTTTCACAGAACAAGATAATATGAAGGAAACCCCGGATACGATTTATCCTTTGGGTAAAGGCATTCCTCTCTATAGTCTCTATGGAAAATACCGTGAGCCCCAACAACAACACCTTCATGATATAGATACCCTTATCATCGATCTTCAAGATGTAGGTTGTCGGATATACACATACATGATGACTTTGGCAGGATGCTTAAAGACTGCAGCTCAGATGGGAAAGAAAGTCGTTATCTTAGATAGACCGAATCCTTTAGGACTCTCTCATAAATCTTTAGATGCTCCGGGTCATTGGGATCAAGTGGAAGGTAACTTATGGGAAGACTCTTTAGAAAGCTTTATAGGAAGGTATCCTATTCCTTTCTGTCATGGGATGACATTAGGAGAACTTGGCTATCTTTTTATAGATTTGGATCAGCTTGAGTTAGACTATCAAGTGATCCCGGTACAGGGCCTCACCCGTAAAACCTCTCATCAAGAAATTTCTTTTTCCTTGCCACCTTCTCCCAATCTCCCTTGTGCAGCATCTATTTACTTCTTCCCATTAGGCGTAGCCTTTGAAGGAGCTAATGTCAGTGAAGGCAGAGGAACCACAACTCCTTTTCAACTCATGGCAGCTCCTTATATAGATTCACAACAAGTGATCCAGGAATTAGATCTCTATAAAAAAGAATTTAAAGAAACTTTTTTCTCTTTTGAGGGATGTTACTATCATCCCTACTCTTTCCGACCCACATTTAATAAACATCAGGGAGAAGTCTGCCAAGGACTCTTCTTTCATAAAGGAGAGGGAAGAATTCATTTATTTGCATTGAGTTTATTCCTTCAAGAGATCCTTACCCGATTATATCCCTCTGAATTTAAATGGATCCAGATTCCTTATGAATACAATGAAAAAGATCTGCCTATTCATCTCATACACGGAACAAAGAAATGGACAGAATTCTTTAGATCTTCAGATCAAAGGAAAACCCTTAAAGAATGGATCCCTTATTTAGAAGAGAGTCAGTCTCAAGCGGATCAGTTTTGTTTAAGGTATCAGAAGTATTTTATTTATAAGGATTGAAAAAGAAGAGTTATTTTCTTTTGAAGTACTTCGTAAAAGTTCTGATAATGACATCGCTGGTCTTCTTAAAAATGTTAGAATCTTCTTTTTGTAGAGATTTTAAAGTTTCTGTAAAATGCTCTACGTCACTTTGGTTTAGATTATAACGACTTAGATTAGAACGAAAACTAGAGTAATTAGAGTTATTAAAATTGAATTTGCTATCATTATTTAGAAGTTCTGTTACTTTGTCTAAATTACCATCGTGCATGTATAGATCAACCATGTATAATTTTAGGACTTTATCTAAGCTATATTCATTATGAATTAAATTATTAGAAGATGTTTCATGAAAGCAGTGGAATATAAAGGTACGGAAAACCTTTTGATCGGAAGGGCTGAGTTGATTAAGAAGAATGTTAATTTTTTGTAAATTCATGAGAGCTGAATCAAGTTTCTTTTTAATAGCTCCTTTCATTGTAGCAAGCGTAGGTGGTGGCTGAGGTATATTTGAAAGATATAGAGAAGCAGGACTTTGCATTTTTCTATCTTCTATTAAAGTTGAATGAGATTTGTCGTGTTTATTTAAATCACTGGAATAATGTATTTGATTATCAAATCTACGCATAAAAACATTCGGAAGTTCGAGATTGTCAATAGGTACAGCCATCTGGGAGAGAAAAGGTGTAAACTCTTTTAAAGATTCAGTACTTATTAAAGAGATTTCACCAATTCTGAGCGATTGCTCTATAGAAATTTTAAACATAAAGACACTATAAGTCTGGCTTAGTTCTCTAAATAACTCTTCTTTTTCAGCAGGAGTTAATGTGTTCTCTGCCATATATGTGATATCTTCAAAATTTAAATAATAATAAAAACCATTATAAAAGTTTATAAGATCCATATACTCTAAGCCATCCCATCCTTTATTTTTTACTTTGGATAAAATCTCGTCATAGAAAGTACTCAAGGAGTTAATATTTTTTGTAAAAATTTGGGAAATTGTGTCGATATCTGATTCTTCTGTAAAGCCAAAAGTCTTAAAAAAATCCTTTACTCCTTGGGGATTTATATTGACAGCTTTTTTTAAGAGTAAAAATTCTGTTTCAAGTTTCTCAAAAACAATAGCCATTTCTGGAACAGCAACTTGAGGACTAATACTCCCGTTAGGCTGTAACCCTCTGTTTATAATCTTCCAATATAAATCAGCACGGTTTTTAGAAAGTTCATAAAGATCAGATGGAGCAAAGTTCTTCTTATAGATGTCTACTAGCTCTGATGGGATTGGGAGATGATCTCCTTTAATGTTAAGTGCTTCTTTAGAGTTTATTTTTGAAATGAGGAGTTCACTAAAATTTTTATAGCTCGCCTCCGTAAGAATAACTTTATGAATTTTTAATATACAATCTTTATTAATAGGTACACACAAATCACTTGAGAGAATACCAATAGCAACTTGTATTTGATCGGGAGATGCTCCTAATTGTTTTAATTCTTGAGTAAATAATGACTGTCTTTTAGGAAGAGGAATGGTGCTTTTTGAGTCAAGAGACTGCATACCCTTAATCTGGTTTAAAGAGATAAAATCTTTTATTCTTTGAATGAGTGGTAAAAACCTTCGCCTTTAGGCGAACACCCTGGCAGTACTAATGTAGAGAAGGATCTCACAAGGAGATTCAAATGCAAGAGTACAGAAAAGGGTCACACACAATGTATGACATAAAGTATCACTACGTATGGATAACGAAGTATAGGTATCAGATATTAAAAGGAGATTTAGGGATACGAGTTCGGGACATAATACGGGAAGTATGTATGACATGTGAAGTGAAGATAATAGCAGGATCAGTAGGGATAGATCATGTGCATTTGTTGGTATCAGTGCCACCAAATTTAGCTCCGAGTAAATTAGCGCAATATATGAAAGGGAAATCATCGCATAGAATACAACAAGAATTTCCAGAGATAAGAAAAAGGTATTGGGGGCAACATATTTGGGCGAGAGGGTATTTTTGCGCAACGACAGGAACGATGACAGATGAGATCATCAAATCTTATATAGAGAACCAAGGAAAGCGAATTCCAAAAGATGATGGATTTAAAGTAGAGAACGAAGGCTTTAGCCGTTAATGGCTTCAGCCATAATTTCAAACCGACTTCAGTCGGCTAATAAACCCACCTGCTTAAGCAGGTGGTAGGTTAGGTGTGCCAGGCATGGCGCACTGCCAAGGGTGAAACCGACATTCCGCACCCCAAAAATTCAAAAATAATTTGATTTTTTTGGATTTTTATAAGCAATTAAAACTAAAGATTTTTTTAAATTTT
>CANGWC010000041.1 GCA_947457515.1 Silvanigrellaceae bacterium | reverse complement strand
ACACGATCAAAAAGCCCTCAAAAACAAAAAACAAGACATCATCTTTTCGACATTTTGTAGCTATATAAACATGTAAACACTTATGAATCTCAATTTATTATAATATTTTTTAAAAAAAATATATATTTCGGGGTGCGGAATGTCGGATAATAGTTATGCTGTTTTTCTTTTAAGTGAAGTTGAAACTGGAATTATTTTTTAGCTAAATGCCTTATATTTCAGAACTTATTCTATAAAAATTGCTTGAAATCGCTTAAAATCTATTTCAAGCAATCAATTCTTGTGACCCATCTAAAGATATGCTATTCATAACTCATAATATTCAAAATCTCCCTAAATCATAAAAGTTTAAGGAGTAACGTATAGAGCATAAATCTTATGAAGTATCCTTTTATTGGAAGAGAAACGGAGCTAGAAGATCTCAAATCTCTTTATGAAAGATCTAAACCCACATTAGCTGTCATAAAAGGCAGAAGACGTATCGGCAAAAGTGCTTTAGTGGATCACTTTGCTCAAAAAAATCTTCTGAAAGGATCCCGGTTCTTCAGTTTTGCAGGTCTTGCTCCTACTCAAAACATCACTGCTCAATCCCAAAGAGACCATTTCTCTCAACAATTATCAGATGCTTTAGGAGTACCCTTTTCAAAATTTGATGATTGGACTCAAACACTGAATCACTTCACCGAGTTTATTTCTCCGGGGGATATCATTTTATTGGATGAAATTTCTTGGATGGGATCTCTAGATCCTACTTTCATTCCTAAGCTTAAAGTTTGGTGGGATGTCATATCCGCTCAAAAAGATCACTTTATGCTTATTTTTTGTGGATCTGTATCCACTTGGATCGAAGAAAATATCCTCAAAAGCACAGCTTTTTTTGGACGTATTTCTTTAACTATTTCATTAGAATCTTTTTTGATTCCAGAAAGCACTCAGTTTCTTAAAGCTATCGGTTTTAAAGGATCTTCTCATGAAATCTATGAAATCCTTTCCATACTCGGTGGGATCCCATGGTATCTAGAACAGATCAACCCCAAAATTATGGGTGAAGAAAATATCAAAAATCTATGCTTTAAAAAAAATGGACTTTTAGTATCAGAATTTAATCATATTTTTCATGATATTTTTAATGGTAAAGGGACAACTTACAAAAAAATTCTGAATTCTTTAAAAGATGGAATGAAGACTCTTTCAGAAATTAGAGAAGAGATTCAATTTAGTCAAAGTGGAACCTTAAGTCTTCTCATCGATCATCTGATTTCTTCAGGGTTTATCAAGGAACACTATCAATGGTCTATTAAAACAGAGAATATTCTAAAACATAAATTGTATCGTATTCTTGATCCTTTTACCCGGTTCTATCTCAAAAACATGGAGCATAACCTCATTAAAATATCAGAAAGTGGCTTCAATTCTCTTAATCTAAAATACCTACCAGGCTTTGAAGCAAATATGGGTTTACAAGTGGAAAATCTTCTTCTTCAAAATAGAACTCTTATCTTAAGATCTTTAGGTATTGACCCTCTAGATTGTATTTTTGATGGACCCTATCTCCAAAAAAAAACTCTTAAAACAAAAGGATGCCAAATTGATTACCTTATTCAAACAAGAACACAAAATCTCTTCCTCTGTGAATTTAAATTCAATCGGAGCATTTTAGGATCGGATATTATCCATGAAGTTGAACAGAAAATGAAAAGACTCTCTATCCCTAGAGGCTATGCTCTTGTTCCCGTTCTTTTCCATATGGGTGAAGTTTCAGGTGCCGTTTATGACAAGAGATATTTCTACAAAATCATTAATATCCAAGACTTTGTAGATTGAAGATTATTTACTCAAAAACAACTTGTTGAAGTAAATTGCGCTGAAGAATTTCTGAATAAAGAAAACTAAAATATATAATTTTTGCAAAATATTCTGTCTCCAATGGACTCATATGAAGTATCCAATTGCTTTGAATAAATAAAAAATGAAAATAAGCATTACTCATACAAAGCATTTTGATAAATGATAGGCGAGGAGTCAGTGTTTCATTTATCCCTTGATTCCCCAAATTTTTATAATTATTGGAATTTTCAAAAGATGCGCCACCAACTTTTATATAATTAAATGAAGTTATTATGTTTCTAAAATTAAATTCGTATTTTTCTCTAATGAACAATCTATCTTCATCACTAAGCTGATGAAATAATTCCAATACGAGTTGTATAACTATTTCAGAACTTAAAATCTCATCAAATCTCTGAAGATCAAAATGAGAGTGTGATCCTTTTAAAGATTGTGGCAGATAACTTACATTTAAATACTCTTCTAGACTGATATGATTGGATCTTAAATCCCTTAATTCTTTATAAAGATGATTAATTTTAGTCTTAATTGCTATGATTTCAAGTTCTTGAAGTTCATCAATAGAAGCTAGCAGTACACTATAATATAGCCCTAAAAGTAAAAATAATTTCTTCATCACTTCCAAGCTAAAATGGCCGTATTCACACAAAGCATAGCTACAGTCAAAGGTCCCACTCCTCCAGGAACTGGAGAGAGTCCTCTCAGTTTCTTCTGACAATCGGGATGAAAGTCACCTTTGATTTTTTTATCGGTATCTTGGCTGATACCCACATCTATCCCTACAGCTCCTGATTTTAAAAATTCAGGTTGAATAAACCATGGATTACCCGTTGCAGATATGATCACATCTGCTGTTTTGAGTAGATTGGGAAGATCCTGTGTTTTAGAATGAGCAAGAGTTAACGTAGCATCTTGATTTAAAGCCATCCAAGCACAAGGTCTTCCCACATGTCGACTTCTTCCTATGACAACCACATGCTGAGAAGGCATAGAGATCCCATAACACTGTAATAAGATCCCTACTCCTAATGCGGTACAGGGAATGATAGGAGGAAATCTTCCTAAAGCTAACTGAGCAAGATAACCATCTAAGAATCCATCCACATCTTTAGAAGGATGTATCTTATGGATCACTTCATGTGTATCTAAAAAATCAGGTAGGGGAAGTTGTACCAAAATGCCATGAACAAGAGGATCTTGATTGAGTTTCTCAATGGTTTCATTAAGTCCTTTTAAAGAAACATTCTTTTCTGGAATTTCAATCACTTCTGAAGCAAATCCAGCTTCTTCAAAAGCTTTCATTTTCCTTCCCACATAAATCTTAGAGGGTGCATGATCTCCCACTAAAATAGCCACTAACTTAGGAATCACTAAGGGATGATGTTCCTTAAGACGATGACACTGTGCCACCAGGTTCTTTGCAATCACCCTTCCATCTAAGATTCTACATTCAGAATCTTTATAATATTGAGGTTCTCCCACATCAGGGATCTTAAAACCAATTTGAGAAGGGTACTCCCATAAACCTTTTGTACTAAGATGCATGCCAACGCTCCACAGCTAATTCAACAGATTGAAAGATATTATCAATGGGTGAAGTCTTAAAATTAAAATGATCTCCACATAAATAGGTATGAGGTAACTTCAAGGAAACATCCGTAAAAGAAATTTTCTTATGACTCAGATCCTGAGTATAGGCAACAGGGATCAGTGTCACATTTGCAGATTTCCACTCTTCCAAGGAAAGCCGTAAAGACTTTCTCATTTTACTCAACACATCTCTAATGCGAGCCTTGCTTTGAAAATTTTCTTCTTCCATAAATTTTAAACACTGGATCTTATTTTCATCTATGATCATTTGAAACTCTTGTTCTAAAAAAAAGATCCTTTGAGATCCGGGAGATCCTTTCTCGTAAAACTTTTCTTTAAAGGAAACAGAGACATTCTCAAAAGACACTAATACAGCACTGAGTGCTTGTGTCTTATGATAAACTCTTTGAAAATTCGATGGAATCACATCAGGAAACTTAAAAACTCCCATATCTGTAAAAAACAAAGCTTTTGTTTTGATCTCTAATAAATCTTTATCTTTTAATTGATAGAACCCTTCTTTCTCTTCAAACCCTAAAAGTTCATACCCAAAATACATTTTAAGATCACTCAAATGATCCTTAAGTTTAGCAGAAACATCAAAAGCACCTAATGTAGGCTGTTTCAAATCTTCATAAAAATCAGAAGATTCTAAAGGTTTCCCATAAATAGGAATCAAAAACTTTTCCAGTAATCCCTTACAATGAATATCTACAGTCTTATTTCCTTCTCTAAAAATAGGAATCAATGATTTCTGATGGAGTTCATCCCCCCATTTCCAAAACTCACTCATTTTCTGAGCATCTTTAGGATGAAACCACTGAAAACCCATAGGGTGACTATGCTCCGAAGGAACTAATCGACCTCCTAAGGTATTCTTCTTTTCTATAAGAGCAATCTTTTTGGTGGACTTCATGAGTTTTTGAGCGAGGATACACCCTGTGATCCCACCCCCTACAATCACTGCATCATAGACATCATTCATAAATTATCATGATCCTTTTAAAAAATATGAATAACTTTCATAACGTTCTTGATGAATTTTTCCAGCAGCTACAGCTTCTTTGATCCCACACTGTGGCTCTAAAATATGTGTGCAATTGCCTTTAAAATGACAGGAATACCCCTGAAAGTCTGGAAAACAAGAAGCTAACTCAAATGCTTGTAACTTTTCAAGAAAAAATTGATTCTTCCCTGGAATATCAATAATAGATCCTCCTTTTTTAATATTTAAAAAAGTCGCAAAACTTGTCACATGTCTTCCCTGGGATGATTCTTTAGGATTCTCATCCACTGTTTGCAGGATCTCAGGACCTAAAAGATTCACAAAACTACTCTTCCCTACCCCGGATCTTCCAAAAATAGCTGTAATCTTATCTTTTAAAAGTTCTTTTAACATCACAAATGTTTCTTTATATTTCTTAGGGTATTTCGAAGAAAACACACAAACAGAAACACCAACAGACTCATACATTTCTTTAAAATAGTCCTGTCTTTTTTGGAGAGCTTCAGAAGCTTTGTCTCTTAAGTCATATTTATTTAAAATCAGGGTACATGGAATGTTTTCTTGTTGACATAAAATGAGGAGAGCCTCTACAAAACGATAGTTCTTAGGGATTAAAGCATAGCTTTCCAATAAAAACAGTCTATCTACATTACTGCACAGTGTTTGAAACTTAACGTTATCTTGAGAATACTTTTGATTTGAAGAACTGTAAGGAGACAACCGGGTATAAATTCTATTATCTCTCGGTAACACTTTTTGGATGATCTCATCTTTAATCGAGACCATATCCCCCACAGAACAAGGGAACACTTCCTGAGTTTTCTCCCGGAAGAGGCTTTGTCCTAATCGACACATAAAGTTTTTGTTTTGACTTTTGACAAAAACAACATTCTTATGAATTTCAATAACTTTTGCAGTGGTCTCCATAATCAAAAAAGAAACATATCTATGTTCTCGCTAACCTATCTACTAAAAGTTCACAGATATCTCTATGGATGTAGCGATAACTAAGAATGCTACAGTAAGCGATCAATTCTAATAAACTTTGACTATCATATAAAGGAGTATGAGATTCAAAGGGAGAAAGAGATAAATGAATCTGACTTTGATGTCTATTCTTTAAAACTTTCCCTAAGGTATGTTTCCGCATGATTTGATGTGAAAGTTTTGTTTGTGAAGATAAAAATTCAGAATCAATTTCAATGCTCTCAAAAGGTCTATGATGAGGAAGAAGATCTTTGAGGTATTTCAAAACAAAAGATTTTAACTGAGAAGAAATAATAGGAAACCCAGAAGAAATAAAATACTCTCCTTTAAAACAAAAAGCATATGCAAGGAGTAGCCTACCTTGAACAAGATCTCCTATTTGTTCAAAAAGATGTGCCTCTACAAAACTTTGATTAGAAAGATCATATAAATAAACCTTACCTGATTTTTTCACTTTCTTAATCTCATAAAGTGAAAATTTTCTATTTCTAAAATGGTAATAATCTTTTAAAGAATCATTTTCTGAGACTTTTTCCATGAACTTATCAAAGAGTGTCTGACTTTTATGATTATCTGATAACCGGTATTCAAAAATAAAGAAATGATAGAAAAGTTCTATTCTATTCTCAAAGAAAAAATCTTCTTCATTGACCATCCCAAAAGTAGAATAGTAAGTCTGTAAAGCTCTTTCTCTTTCTACAGAAAATTCCTGTTGGTAGGAGAATTTTTTAAGAACTTCGAGATACTTTTTAAATTCATTCATCATCAATACTGAGAACCGACATAAAGGCTTCTTGAGGAATTTCTATCATTCCCACAACCTTCATACGTTTTTTCCCTTCTTTCTGTTTCTCTAAAAGTTTTCTTTTACGACTGATATCTCCGCCATAACATTTAGCAATCACATCTTTTCTCACAGGTTTAATGGTTTCCCTAGAAATGACTTTATTCTGGACTGCTGCTTGCAAAGCTACCTCGAATTGTTGACGAGGGATCACACTTTGGAGTTTTTTTACCAAAGCTTTCCCCCGGTAATACGCTTGAGATCTGTGTAAGATAACAGACAATGCATCTAACGGCTTACCATTAATTAAAATATCTAATTTAATTAAATCCGATTGCTGATACCCTATTATCTCATAGTCTAAAGTAACATATCCTCGAGATAAACTCTTTATCTTGTCAAAAAAATCGAAGATAATTTCATTCAAAGGGATCTCGTAAGTCAGTTGGACTCGATGATGATTTAAATACTTAATATCTTTCTGTTCTCCCCTTCTTTCCGAAAGAAATTGAAGAAGAGCTCCCACATAAGTTTCAGGTAAATGAAAGATAGCCCGTGTCACAGGCTCAAAAAGAGCTTCTATAGATGATGAATCAGGAAACTCTGCAGGGTTTTGTATTTCAATTTCAGTTCCCTGAGTCAGCTTTAATCGATAAGAACACGAAGGAGCCGTAAAGATAAGTTGTAAATTATATTCTCTTTCCAAGCGTTCTTGCACAATTTCCATATGAAGAAACCCTAAAAATCCACATCGAAATCCCACTCCTAATGCTTGAGACGTTTCCGGGGAGAAAGATAAAGAACTGTCATTTAAAGCAAGTTTTTGAAGAGAGTCTCTTAAATGGTTAAAATCAGAATTTTCCATAGGGAAAACACCGGCATAAACCATCTGTTTTACAGGTTTAAATCCCTCTAAAGCAACTATTTTTTCTCTATAACCATGATGGAATAATGTATCTCCCACTTGGGTTTCAGCAATATTTTTAATATTTGCAATAATATAACCTACTTCTCCAGAAGAGAGAGAATCCATCGGATAAAACTGAAGACATGTCTTTCCTACTTTTTGGACTTCATACACAGATCCACTATGGAAGATTTCTATTTTATCTCCTGCTTTCACAGATCCATCTATGACACGAACAAGAATAATGACCCCTTGATAGATATCAAACCAACTATCAAAAATCAGAGCTCTTAAAGGCCTATCTAAATGAATTTCCGGAGCAGGTATCTCTTCAATGATCCTTTTAAATACCTCTTCAATGCCTATCCCGGATTTAGCACTACAACACGCGATATCCACAGTTGATATCCCTAATTCTTCTTCTATTTGAAGGCATGTGGAATCAATATCGGAATGGGGTAAATCAATTTTATTGAGGATAGGAACAACTTTCACTCCACTATCTAATGCAAGATAAGTATTGGCTACAGTTTGAGCTTCCACTCCCTGACTAGCATCCACAATTAAAAGAGCTCCTTCACACGCAGCTAAACTTCGACTCACCTCATAGGTAAAGTCCACATGTCCCGGTGTATCGATCAGATTTAAAGTGTATTCAGTTCCATTGTAAGTGTAATCAAACGTTGCCGTCTGAGCTTTAATCGTGATCCCTCTTTCCCTTTCAATATCTAAAGTATCCAACATTTGTGCTTGAATATTTCGAGTATCAATGGCTTTACTATGCTGAAGAATACGATCTGCAAGGGTTGATTTACCATGATCAATATGGGCTATAATACAAAAATTTCTAATGGGATTTGTCATATATACTTAACGATTTTCTAATACGGATTTTCCCAGATCAGATAACATTCGTCCCCGGGAAGTTCTTTGAAGATACCCACTAAAAATAAGATATGGTTCATAGATATCTTCTAATGTAGAGGGTTCTTCATTTAATGTTGCAGCTAAAGAATCAATCCCTACGGGACCACCTTTGAATCTATTCTCGATGGTTTGTAGGATCATTCTATCTTTCTTAGATAACCCATAATGATCAATTTCCATAGCTAATAAAGCTTCTTCAACAATACTGATATCTATTCTTTTTTTGTCTTTGACTAAAGCAAAATCCATAATTCTTTTTAATAAAGAATTTGCAATCCTAGGAGTTCCACGACTTCGATGACTCAAAAGATGAGAAGCATCAGAACTGATTTCCATCCCTAAAAGCAGACTATTTCTTTGAATAATCAAATCCAACGATTGAGCATTATAATACTCCAAATGTTCCACAATACCAAAACGATCTCTTAAAGGAGCGCTAAGCCGACTGGGTTGAGTGGTCGCTCCAATCAAAGTAAAAGGAACCAGATCCATTCTCATATTTCTTGCAGAAAGGCCCTGTCCTACCATCACAT
The DNA here is from genome assembly GCA_947457515.1 of Silvanigrellaceae bacterium. GTDB lineage: Bacteria > Bdellovibrionota_B > Oligoflexia > Silvanigrellales > CANGWC01 > CANGWC01. The sequence goes on along the minus strand of CANGWC010000041.1, from coordinate 2,307 downwards.
CCACAATATAATCTTCCATAGCAAGATAGAGTATTTCTTCAACATTCCTAGGAACTCTATGTATCTCATCAATAAACAAGATTGTTCCCGGCTCAAGATTTACCAGTATACCCACAATATCAGAGACTTTCTCAATGATAGCACCAGAAGTTGAACGAAGTGGCATATTTAAAGCTTGAGCAATAATCCCAGCTAAAGTGGTCTTCCCTAAACCCGGAGGACCATGTAATAAGCAATGATCTAAAGGTTTATCTCGTAAAAGCGCAGCTTGAGTGTATATTTTAAGATGTTCACAAACTTTATCCTGCCCAGGATACTCCTCAAAAGTCAGAGGTCTCAGTCTGTCATAAAAATTTTTCTCATTCATGCCAGAGACCTAGTTTCCTTTATTTTCTTCAAAGCATATCTTACTAAAGCATCTAGGTTATCTTTAGGCGCATCGGACGTATCTCTTCCAATATCTTCTATATAAGATTCCACTTCTTTAGAAGAATAACCTAAATTCTGAAGAACTGATCTTAAATCTGACAAAAGATCTTTTTTAGGAGCAAAAATAGAAGGTATTTGATAAGAAGTGAAGTTCTTCACTTTATCCTTAAGATCTAATAAAAGCTTCTCTGCTGTTTTCTTTCCTAATCCACTGACTTCAGTGAGTTTTTTCAGATCTTTTTCTAAAACTAACGTCACTAACTGACTAGGGATATAATGATTTAAAATAGATAAAGCTAATTTAGGCCCTACTCCACTTGTTCCCATCAAAAGCATAAAGATTTGACGTTCTTGGCCATCTAGAAATCCAAACAACCGCACAGCATCCTCTTTCCACTGACTCCAAAGGTATAATTGAACCTCTTCTCCCACATTTGGTAAGCTATACATTGCCTTAGCATGCAAGAAAACTTCCCATCCTAATCCCTGTGTCAAAATGGTTATGGATTCATGTGATTTTTCCCACAATGTGCCCCGAATAAAGTTAAGCATAGAATTTCCACCTTACAACAAGGGTACTATAATGGCTTTTTGGATTAAAAAGAAAGAGACTAACCAGTCTTTCACTCAAGGACAAACTCTTCCCACAGAAACAGCACCTAAAACTGCTATTAATAAAAGACTTGATAGTATTCGCCTTCAAAAGAACTGCGTCATTTCACTACGAAGCATTGGATCTCCCTTTGAATTTGTATTTATGACACATAATATCTCATCTTCAGGCTTTTTTATTGTATGTCAGGACTTCGCTCAACTTCCTTTTCATGCTTTAAGTACACTGATTGAAGGTGTTCTTGAGATGGATGAAGAGAGAAAAATTCATTTCATCGCTAAAATAGCTCGTATTGTGACTTCTCAAGAATCTGGAACAGCTGGATTTGGATTACGTATCGTACATATGAATATGCAACATAAAGAAATGCTTGAAGAAGATATCTTAAGATTAGCTCCTCCTCCAGCGACAGAAGCCGCCTAGACACTTTTTAGATTATGTTTCTGATTTACATGGTCGACATGAAGTAACTAGATTTATATTCTATCAATAATATTATATAAATTAAGGATTCATGAATGATTTTAAAATCTTTAACTTTATTGTTTATATGTTTTTGTGGACAACCCAGCACATCTATTTCTTCTGTTAAATCTGAAGATTTTAAAACCAAAATTGAATCCCCAATTGTAACTCCATTAAATACTGCTGTTAAATCTGAAGATTTTAAACCCATTGTAAAGTCTCTTCCTATAGATCAATCAATTTCAAATAGTGTATTAGAAAAGCCTCTTCAAAATCTTCCACAGCCCGCACCATTGTCTCCGTTACCTTTGAATGTAATATCTTCATCACTTACAAACACTGCAACTACAGCTAGTACTGACTTTCAGTGGGAGTGGGAATCTGATTCTCAAAAAGAAGTGGGTGAAGAAATTTGTAATGATTCTTCGTCAGTTCCTCACAAAAAACAGTGCTATACTATTGTTAAATATTGTATCAGTTGTCACACTTGGACAACCAATTTGTCTGAGTTATCTAAGAAAAAAGATGATATTATTTTCCGTGTTAATAAAATAGATAAAACAGCAAAGTATCCTACTAACGTGAGGTAACTGCTCGACCCCCCTCCAAAAAATTTAATATTCAACAATATCAATATTTTATAAAAAAAGAAGTCTCCTTTAGAGGCCTTATTTAAACCGACATTCCGCACCCCGAAATATATATTTTTTTTAAAAAATATTATAATAAATTGAGATTCATAAGTGTTTACATGTTTATATAGCTACAAAATGTCGAAAAGATGATGTCTTGTTTTTTGT
>CANGWC010000040.1 GCA_947457515.1 Silvanigrellaceae bacterium | reverse complement strand
TAAAGAAAGATTAACTTCTGTTAATACCCTCATGAATCCTAAACAAATATCCAATACATTAGAACATATTTATGCTTTAGGTAGTGGTATGAGTTGTTAAAAAATGCGAGATTATTATGAGTATTCTTTAACTGGGAAGGGAGTAGATGTTTGTCTCACGGCATGACGGTGGATGATATTAGGGAAATGTATGGGAACTTTCCAGATGGCGCCATAACAGAACTTTTGCAATTTGCCTCTACCATTTTGGATCAGGAAAAATTTGATGTGGCTTCTTGATCAAAATGTACCACGTCAGATGCTAACATTTTGATCAAATCATGGAATTATAGCAAAACACGCTGGAGATTTGGGTTGGAGCGCCCTGCGTAACGGTGTACTAACCCGCACGGCATACGATAATAATTTTCGAGTGCTTGTTACCCATAACTTAGCGTTTGACAGAGACGCTGCAAAAGAACTGCTGATACTTTCAGATTTTGCTGTGGTAAAAATTTTACTAGATACTCCCGGCAAAATAGCATACTTGGCACTTTTAGATAAATATTGGATAAAAGAGCCTATTATTCCAGTATTTGGTGGAAGTGTAAATTGGCCAATGTGCATAGAAAAATCTGATAGTCCTAGATAATTTGAGTCAAAGATTTTAAAGTGTTCCTATACCCTTTCTACACTTTTAAAAATATGTTTCTAAATAACTTCTGATTCTATGATTCACTTCCAAAGAAGGCCCATCTTTAAAAGATTCTATAATTTGATTCCGGTTCTCCAAAACTTCTAAGATAGTCTTGATCCACTGTTCTGCTGAATCTTCTTCGCTTAGTATTTTGCCCCAGCCTTTGTTTTGAAAATACTCAGCGTTAATCAACTGATCTCCCCGACTAGCCTTATTCCCTAAAGGAACAATGACCATAGGTATTTTGGCTGTGGCACATTCAAAAAGAGCTGTGGCCCCACCTCTAGTGAGAATGATATCTGCTTTTTGGAAGAGGGCTGCCATTTCTTTGCTCTCTAGGAAGGCTTTCTGGGTGTAACCTTTCTCTGAATGAGGTGTTTCTTTACCCTTACCTACAATATGAAGAATATCCATTTTCTCTAGGAGTTGAGGGAGTATCTCATGAATTTTTTTGTTGATGCCTAAAGCACCTAGGCTTCCTCCTAAAATACAGAGTAATGGTTTCTGAGTTGTTTTGATAAGATTGGGATCTTTAAGAAACAGCTCTTCTCTTAAAGGAAGTCCTAAGCATTGAGTCTTTTGAGGATAAGGTGTCTTGGTATCAGGAAATGTAATGAGGATCTGTGTTGCAAAAGGAGCGGTGAGCCGTGTGGTTAAAGCAAGAGTGCGATCACTTTCATGAATCACAATAGGGATTCTTAAGCACCATGCAGCCCAAACAACGGGTGCTGAAACATACCCTCCTTTTGAGAATACCAATTGAGGTTTGATCTTAAAAAGAATTCTCAGACTTTGAAGAAACCCTAATATCACAAAGAAAGGATCTATCAAATGATAGAAACTCTTATATCTCCTCAGTTTACCAGAAGAGATCCCGTAATATTCCCAATGCTGCATCCATTGTTTCTCTGGTCCTTCAAGGGAGCCTATATAGACTTTACGAAGACTTATACTGGGATGATCAAATAAAGCTTGATGTGGGAAGACATGACCTGCAGTTCCGCCTCCGGTGCAAACAATACAGTTTTGAGGTTTGTTTTTGGGATTCAAATTTTAACTTTCTATTTTTAACGTAACCATTATTTAGAAAGACCTACGGATGAAGATCCATACTGTCTGATAGATGAAATGATATCTTGTGCTTCTATGAATGAGAGCTGTGTTGCAGCATCGGACCAGGCCTTAGAAGGTTCAGGATGCACTTCTAAGAAGAGTCCATTCACATGGGATGCTAATGCAGCTCTGGCTAAAGTCGGAATGATTTCTCTTTGACCTCCGGTTTGACCATTTTGATTTCCTGGCTGCTGTGCAGAATGTGTTGCATCAAAGGAAACACAATTACCATAACGTTTCATTTCATAGATATTGGTATAATCCACAATCAAACTGCGGTATCCAAAACAGGTTCCTCTTTCACAGAGAATCACTTTAGAATTGCCACATTTTTCCATGTATTGAGCGACTTCTACCATGTATTGGGGAGAGACAAATTGTCCTTTTTTGATTTGGATGACTTTCTTACTGAGTGCTGCACTGATCAAAAGTTCTCGATGTTCACATAAAAACGCTGGCATCTGAAGAACATCACAAACATCTGCTGCTGCTTCTACATCTTCTATCGTATGGATATCCGTTAAAACAGGAACTTGTAACTCTTGACGGATCTGTTTTAACCATTCAAGACCTTGTGTTCGTCCTGGACCCCGAGGACTAGAATCTTTCGTACGGTTTGCTTTATCAAAACTGCTTTTAAAGATGTAAGGAATTTGATTTTTCGCACAAAGATCTTTCAGAAAAGATCCCACTTTAAGACCTAATTCTAAAGATTCTAATGTACAAGGACCTGCCATTAAGACAACATCTTTTGATGAAAATGTAACGCCTAAAGCGACATCTCCATTCCAATTACCTGCAAACATGTTTGAATTTGACTCCTTAAATAATGTCCATGATAAACAATTTTCTTCCCACCAAATTCTTTCACAGTTCTAATGAGAGAAATGAGTGTTTCCTCAAAAGAATCTCCATTCGGATATTCTTCTAAGAAAGGATTAAGGTAGATCCCCCAGGGGATATGTTTCGATTCATAAAAATAAGCTAATCGAATATCAAAAATACGAGGACCTTTACCAAAGACATTACCCGCATCAATGACTGTAATATCCTTGCAAGGCTTGAGTTTCTCTAAAGCATAAAGAATATCTTCTTTTGCCATAAAAGGACCTTTTTCCAGGATCACTTGAGGATAGGAAGAACATGCTTTTAACAGATCACTTTGTCTGGATAACGATCCCGGAATATAAAGAGAGCTAAATTCTTTTTCCAACAAAGGGATCTGATGCGGAGAGGAAACAACCACTCCTAAACTTTGAATTTGTTGATGTTGAAAGTGTTTCAGATTTTTCTCAAAAAGACCCATTTCTTGAGTGTCTTTAGATGAGACCAGTTTCCACTGACCAATATCCCATAGAATATTTTTTTTGACTTCTTGGTTATCTTTTTCGAAGGGTAAGATTTGATAGAATTCCACGATTTTTAAAATACCATAAAATTGTATCCCATAATAAGAAAATAAAGACTAAAGTGAAAATCCAAGGGTATTCTTGTTCCCATTTATGTTCTTCCTGACTGTGATTCTCCCAAAAAGTTCCTTGGTTAAGTTCAAAGGAATAAGGGGGAATATTTTGAGCAAGATAAGGATTACTTTGATTTATGTATGGTTCAATAGGGAATTGTAAGTTTTTGCCATGAACTTCTAAAGAGATCTGTTCATCTTTTTCAACTGCGGGAAGTTTCTGAAGATGAATATCTAGATAATTGAGTTTCTGATTTTGAAAAAACTGTGGTTTTAAAGATTGTACCCATTGCTGACCTGGATAAAAGTGACTTTCGATAAAACCTTCTGTCTTATAAAAAGCACTGTGCTTACGTTGAACAAACTCCATCAACCATTGAAAAAACTCATAAGTTTCTTTTGTCCATACCGATCTTTGAGAGATCTCTAATGAAGGTAAATAAGTATTCCAATCAAAACCTAAGATCCAAAGAATCAGACCTTCTCCATAGTCTCCCACAAGCACCATAGGATGATTCTTATAGCTATAGATCACTTTAATATCTTTTTTAGGGATACAACCTATAGCTAGAGATGATGCTCTTAAATGGGTCCAAGGAAGTAATGATGATTCCCAATACTCTTTATCCTCTGGATTGATACTTCCCCATAAAGGCATGTTTTCACACGGTGAGAATCGAGAATCTTTCAAAGATCGAGGTCCTAACCAATGAATGAGCCTTCCTCCCTTAAAAATATAATTTTCTAAAGAAGATCTTTCCTGTCTTTGTAAGAAAGTTTGAAAATCAAAATTTTGTGCCATGATCCCATGAAAGAACTGTATGTCTTTTCCAAAGATCTGCTGAGAGGGGAATTCGATTAAGGAAAGTTCCTCAGGTCTGACAGAAAGATCACTTTGGTAATCTCTTAAAATATAATATTGAACCAATTCACTATGGGTGAGTAACTTAATTTTCTGTTGAGTGTTACGAATGGTTTCATCAGGACCAACTCCTAAATGTAACATTTGCATTTTCCCGGAAAAGACTTGGGTCCAGGCCACCGCATTTATGGATTCCGGAGTGTGTGCTTCGATAAAGATCGCTTGAGTTCCTAAAGTATCTAATGAAAATCTTAAGACCTTCCAAAGATCAATTTTGCCTTTAGGAAGATCTACAGAATAAGTGGCTTTCAAAAGTTTCTGTTCATTACGTATTAAAACACTGATGGTTTTCTTTTCTTTAAGATGCCCTACAAAGTGAATAGAGGCTGATCCTTGTCCTAATAAGGTCCGGGGGGATACATCCACATGTTGGATAAAAAGACCTTCTTCATAAGACTGATTTTCCCATTCAAAGAAAAGTCTTTTTTCCTGAATAAAAGGTTTAGCTCTTTCTAAAAAAGGATAAACACTGGGACCCCAAGGACTCTCTTTAAGAATATGGACCCCGGATTTTTCATGAAGTTCTGATAAGAGACTCTCTAAAAAAATCCACCGATCTGGAATCCCTTCCTTAAAAAGAACTCTTTGATTCCAAGGAAACTTTGAAGTGATTTGAGTTTTCTCTTGTGCAGACAAAGTTCTTTGATACCAAAGAGTAATAGGGTATTCATTTTTATAAAGAGTTTCTTTAGCAAGAGGTAACCAAAAAGGTGCCCAAACAAGAATTAAAACGAGTATTTTAAACATATTAACACATATCTTTAGGGCTCTAATCCAAATCTTTGAAGTCTTTTCAAAAGATCCGGTAACTGACTTTGATCAGTTTTGTAGTTTAATGTGAATAATAAATATAAAATATTCATAAAACTTCGGTAAGGCATCTCTGGATAAGCGCAAGTTCTTTCACTTAAGAGTTTCACTTTCGTAGCGATTCCCATAGGAATAGGAGATGTATTCTCTTTATAAAAGTTTAAAACCCATGTTTCTCCCGGGCCAGAGCATCCTTCTAATTCTTTTAATAAATAGAAACTTCTCAGAAGCCCATGATTTGAATTCACCTTCTCCCAACGAAAAGACCTATTCTCTAAAGCTTTAGGAGGGGCATGAATGCCTTCCATCACAATCAGCCCTCCCTTATCAATATGCCTAACTAAAGGAATCTCTCCCTCCGTCCACCATAAGCCCTGGCCTTCTTTACACTCTGGGATGAGTTTATTTAAAGGGATCGTTCCTCTTCTTAAAACTTGATCTTTAAAATAAGGATATCCATTGAGATTCCCCTGACACTGATAAATGTCTTGAGCAGAAAGAGATAAACTGTGTCCCATCATAAAAAGACAAAATGATATCAGAATTTTTCGTCTTCTGACCCAAAACATCATCCAGAAAAAAGATGTCAAAGACGCTAAAAGCAACATCTTATCCCAAATTCTATCGGGATCTTTAAGAGGTCTTTTCTGAGAAAATAGCTTCTGTGCTTCTTTTAAAGAAAGAAAATCTTCGATTCTTTCTTCACTCGGTATGCTAAAAATATGTATTTTCTCTTCTTTCTCATAAAGACCTGCTGTGACATTTGTTTTTAAATACACCTGTTCTTCTTCCGGATCTGTATGAAAAATAATTCCTTGATAACCTTTAGGGTATTGAAGCACACTCCAAATATCTACCCAATTTTCGATGATATCTAAAGAAACAGAATTTAAATTAAAGTTCATGGCATAAATAGGTTCTCTAGGAACTTTATAGAGATTTAAATGATACGAAGGATTTTCTTTTTGAGGAGGAAAGTCTATTTTTTCAAAATAAGTAAATTGCTTATTTTCGTAGAGAGCCAGAGTCTTAATCTCTTCATCTTTTAAAGACATATAGATTCGATGGTCTTTCTCATGAAATGTTTCCGGCTTAGGAAGGATATGGTGAAGGAGTACTGTGTTTTTCTGTTCTGGATTTAAGGGAATCACCCATGTGGAATAAGGCCTTATTTTTGGAGGAGCGTTTTCTTTTAAGAAGCAATCTTGTCCCTTAAAATCAAAAGAATAGAAACTTAAAAATCGAACAAAATCTCTCCAAGGATTGATCTCGATAGGACCCCAATTTTTTTCACATATCGTGAAAAAAGGTTTATTTAAAGAAGCATCGATACTGATAATTTTTTCTCCTGTCGGAAAAACTTCTTCTGTCAGATAAGGGCCCTGCGCTTCCTGAATTCTTTCATGGATCTGTTGATATTCTGGATGTAACTTAATATCCATTTTGGATATCTTACCTTGTAAAGATTTTGGTCTTGGAATCAAATGGATTTCTACAGATTGGAAGATCTCTTGAACATTTTGTAAATTTTGCAAAGTGTTTCTTTGACCATCGGTCACTGCAATGAGTTTCCACTGAGGAGACGGCATGAGTTTTTTAAGAGGAGATTTTTCTAAGGGTTTATCTAGTGGAAAGTAAGAGTTACCCTCTCCATATCGATAAAGTTTATGAGGATCAATTTCACTGAGTTTTTGAATGGAGTAGAGAAGTTCATTTCCATTAAAATTTGTCTTTAAAAGAAGATCGACAGGATGTTTCAATTCTTTTTGAAGGGACTCTAATGTGATTTGGTTTTCATCTAAACTTCTTTGACTGGAAAACGTCGGATCAATCCAAAGAATTCTTTTCACTTCATATGAATTTTGAGACTCAGTTTGAGATGGTTGATGTGTGATTTTATCCAGTAGCTCAGGATGATATAAAAAATATGTCCCTATGAAACTTAAAATCAATAGAAGAGTTAAAATCCAAGGGATTCTTTGTAACCCTAAGAAGGTTGAATGACCTTCTAAACCTCCCAAAAAATAAGAAGGGATGGGCAGAGGAACTTTTCTTTTTCTAAGAAGAAGTGCCCAAGTGATGACAACTAAACCAATGGATAAACCTAACCACATATTCATTTTAATGTAATGCCTCTAAAAGAGGCATTTTTGTATTCACCAGTTTAATATTTACCCCTTTAAGATTAAAAGAGTCCCATTGATCTTGAAGACCTTTGATATAGTTTTTGCCACTCCAATGAGTTGAAGACTCACTCGTCCAAGACTTTAAAGGAACTCCTTCTTTTTGTAGGGGATTATCTTCTCTAGGTATTTCAGTTAGATCTCTTAAGATCAAAAGCTGTTGTTTACTGTGAGGACGGATCAAATATTTTTGGAAAAGATCTTGATCTTCTAAAGAGAAAAACCCATCTGTAAAAATATAGATTTTAGAAGCCTGAGAACTTTGTAAATAAGAAGATAAGGAAATAAAATCAAAGGGAGTTTGAAAGATTCTAAACTCAGCTTCATTCTCAGAAAAAAGAGAGAGCCCTTGGAGAAATCCCCAGAGAGCGATGCTCATTTGAATTTTAGTGACACTCTCTGATGTGTAATTCCATTGTGGATGATAAAGAAACACTCCTAATATTTTGCTTTTACCTAAGCCAGGATCTTTTCTGATCCATAACTCTTCTTGGAAAAGAAAGAATCTTTTATAAAGAGATCTTAAGGAATCACCCAATTCATAAGGATATATTCCTTCTCCTGAGGGAAGACTTCTTTTATTTCTAAAAGGATTTTCCCCTTGATATAGATAAGGTTTTGCTTTCATTGCAGCTTGATAAAACGTTCGAGGGTATAACTTCCAAGCTTTGAGAAGATGTGTGGGAAGTAGACTATCTGAAGAAGTCACACGCTGAGCAGCGTCTAATAATATCATACCTACTAAGATACATAAGATATGACAAATTGATGAGTGATTTTAATTTTTAAGTGAAAGATTAGGGGCAGACAACGTCTGGGTTTACAAGTTTTTCAAAGTTATTTGTAAATTTATCCAGCATTTTAGGAGATACTGCTAACTTAAATTGAGTTTGGTTGCCTTCTGGGTAAAGAAGTGCAGCAGCACGAATACTTCGAACAAGGAACTCTGCAGACACCCCGATAATTGGTGAAGGAGATGTTACAGAAAGAAACAGCTTAGTGAGTCCATTTTCATCATTATTTGTCATTTGAGCATAAGTATTCTGCATCTTGTAGAAAAAATAGATCAAACGAGCATAACTATTTATATTAGTTACTGAAGAATTTATGTATTCTTTATAATGGACATCAACTCCTCCTATATTTGTAACAGAGGTTCTGGTATTAAATCCCCATTCTTGGGCTTTTGTAAAAGACGCAGTCAGTCCACTCCAAATATTGATATAACCATCATCAGGTAACGTACCCACATAAGGATGACTTCCGAGAGCGAATGTCATTTTGAGAGGATTCACTCCACCAATGAGCTTTGTTCCCTCATCAGAAGCTCTGTATAAACAACTGTAGGTAGCTGATGTAGATACCAATCCATTCACATGAAGACTTTGATATTGGTTTTTTGAAGGGAGCATATAGATCCGATCGTTTTCATTAATATTGGACCTAATATCAGCCTTAGCTAAAGAAAAAGTAGCTAAAGAAAAAATTGCTGCTTTTTTAAAAAAGCTTAACATATTGTTATTCATAAATATTCCTGTTTAATTTTTGATATTATTATAATTTATATATAAAATCAATAACTATTATCGTTTAAGACAAAGTTTATGGTTTATCTGTTACTCTGAAAATTAATTTTTTCTTACTGATCAACATATTGAAGTAAATTTTCAAGATATTTTTGGAAAGGTTTATCTTCTAAATCAAGATATCTGTCTTTTCCTTTTATTCCTTCTATTCCATAATAAGGAGCCATTAAAACAGTTTTTTGTCCATGTTGAACTACAAATTCAATCCCTGGAGCGATCAATGATGAAATAGGAGCTGCTGCTCCTAAAGAAAAAACTTGATTCCTCAGATTATCCCCCCATTTTTTTGCGAGCATATTTTCTATTTGACAGTATTTCAGTGCTCCATAAATAGCACACAAGCCCGTTATAGTTTCCGCAACCAGAGGATTGGGATGACCTAAAACTCTGTAGAGAAAAAGGAAATTTTGTAGAAGTGTTCCATAATCTAAATAGCTATTTTTTAAAAATCCTTTGGTAAAGTAGTCTAGATACACAAGAGACTTCCATATATTTTGGTTACTTATTGTTCCCACAGGCTTATCATCTACATAAAGTCTATGCGCATTATGAAAATCTTGTTCTATATAGATGATTTCATTTGTTTCAATATTTCTAAAAGCAGCCAACGCATACAATGGGAGTAGGCAAACTAAAATAAAAGTTATGATTGAGTTTTTATGAAAATTTATAAACATCATGTTTATTTCAACTTGAAAAAGTCATCTATTATTTTATTCTTTATGAATGAAGATCATCTTCTTCTACGTCACTTAAATTGAAACTAGTAATCTCTGTAGGATTGGGGAAGAATCCAGATGCGGTATCATCAGAAGTTGAATATTTTAAAAGTCTATCTAAATACATTTTAAATATTTTAAAGTTTACTGGATAGCCCTTTTTCATCAGATTTAGTAGATATTTTTCTTTGTTACTACGATTCCAAAGCTCATATGCCGCTCCTGCCGCCGGACTAATAAACGTAAATAAAGCTACATTAGCAGACAAACTTTTTTGTTTTCTTGCTGTGTCCAGAGATGCGGTATCTAGAGATTTTAAATATTTATTTACTGCATAGTATTTATATCCTGATAGAGCTAAACGAGGCACTACCTTTAAAAGAAAGCTCTCAATCTGAAATGAATCTAAGTGAAAAAGGTCATACAGAATAGCAATATCTATTGTTGATGAAATAATGGATCCTAAATCAAAATAAGCTTTGTCTCCTTGTAGTGGCTCACGAAAATTTAAACTTCGAATCTCAAGATCTCTTAAAGCACGTGCTATTTTTTTAGGATCAATTGTTCCTTGGAATACCTTGTCTAGTAGAAGTTCATATGTACCCTGTGAAGTTTTTATAACTTCCAACCGAGTATTTGTATCCGTACTAACAAGAGCAGCATTTACAATAGAAAAGTTGAATAAAGAAATAAGTACCCAAATGATATACAGTTTTGTATATCTTAAAATATTTTGATTTTTCATAGTGGGATAATGGTAAATCATTATCCGAAAAATCTCAAAACTGTACTCTCTATTTCTTCATTTTTATGTCCGGTTTTTTGGGCGCAGTCCAAAGACTATTTTATTTTGTTAGGTAACCTTCTCAACATAGCTTCATATGCTTTAAATGTTTCAAAATATACAGGCATATGTTTGTGCTTAGACAATAAAAATTCTGCTCTAGTCACTCGTAAACTTAACTCAGAGAATAAATCTACCCCAGGAACAAAAGCTAACAATGAGGAAAGTAACCAAACACCATTGTTTTCTCCTCTTTTAGCCAGAATACTTGAAACACGTTCCGAAATACATCGTCTATAAAAACTATATAGCAATGCGATAGGTAATAATAAATCATTTGAATGAAATAGATGTTGAGGATCTAAAATTCGATACATTGCAAGACAAGTATATAAAAAAGACCATGGAGTAATATATGCTGTTGTGAAATTAAAATCGATAAACTTTATAGATCGACCATGTATCCTAAAGTATTCTTTGAATATTGGACCAAAAAATTTAAGGTTTTTTAAGGCTAAGAATAACTGAAGAGGAGTCACTAAAGCTACGCGTTGATAATTTTTGTAGACGTATAAATCACCACCAACCTTATCTTTCCATTTAACACGTAAAACATCTCTTTGAAGTCGAGTCACTTCACCATCAATTTTCTCATACACGGTGTAGATAGCAGCCTTTGCGACAAAAGGTATCCAACTCAAAAGAAAAATAAAATGAATGAGTACAGATCTGAATATTAATGTCATCTAGGAAAGATAATGAGAAAGTGAAGAGACTGTCAATCATTTTGTGTAAATTCAAAAATCACGCATAAAGGCGATCTCCATAAATGATGCCAAATCGGTTAAGAGCAGGCTTCCAATCTTTAATAGGCATAGTCCATTTTTGAGAGAAATTCCTTATGGCTAAGTAAACCATTT
>CANGWC010000039.1 GCA_947457515.1 Silvanigrellaceae bacterium | reverse complement strand
GTTAATGTTTCTGTTACTATTTCCATGGCGTAATTCCTTGTTTTTGTTGAATTATGGTTTTACGCTGCTTCTTTCCTTAAATCAATTTCTCTTTATCTTGTTTTCTGATCTTCAGGATTTTTCTCAAACACCAAATTTGGTATTAACTCGCAAAATATGTTTTTATAATATTCATACCTGATTCATATTCCTTATGATTTAGATCTAATCCTAAAATATTGTTTGCTCTTGTAAAATTCTTTCTTAAACCGTGAATTTGATTTTCTAAAATTAAAAGAAGGAAGAGGTCTCGTTTATTGAAAGAATCTACTTTAGATTGGAAGAACTCTATGAGTTCTTCAATAATAACTATATAATAGCTATCTTGTTTAGTTTCATACTTAAACTCTTTTATAATTTTTTTAACAATAAATTCTTTCAAATTATCTATTAAACTATTTGGTAGATCTTCTCCAAAATAAGCTCTAGATTGATCGTTAACTGCTAATAAAACTTTTGATACTAAACAATAATTTTGATTCAAATAGATTTGGTAGTCTGTTAATATACCAGCATTGCTATTTTCCTGAATATACAGATATGCATAATTGCTTATCTGTATAACTGGATGTTTAAATATATTCTCTATATTTTCAATTATCTCAACAGCATTTAGCCTTTGTGCAGATGAATCTATACTGGTACTACTCGTTGCAAATAGATTAAGATGCGCCAGAAAAGCTAAAATTACGATTCTATTAAAATACTTCATTTAAACAACCTAAAAACCAAATATTACTTGATTTTTAGAGTTGTACAATGATTTTTTATAAATTCATTATTCTATGTATTTACTCGCTTTTTCGGGGATACCTATAAAGTTAACATAACAACAATTTCGAGAATCTTTTTTAGCTTCATAAAGACAACCATCAGCTTTAGCGATAACTTGAGCAGGATCTTCGGTGGAAACTTTGATGAAACTTCCTCCAACAGAAGTGGTTACCGGGATCACTTTACCTTGGAATTCAAAGACATGGCTTTCTATACTCTTACGGAATTTTTCTGCAGCTATGGCAGTTCCTTTAGGCTGAGAGCTCCCTAGAAAGATGATGATCTCTTCTCCTCCATATCGGGCTATAAGATCTGTGGAACGACTGTTTTTTTTGAGGATTTTAGCTGTTTCTACTAAAACAAAGTCACCAGCGGCATGGCCATAGTTATCATTAATATGCTTGAACTTATCTAGATCAAACATAAGAACTCCTATGTTCACTTCTCCCTCTTTCTTCATTTCTTCTTGAAGCCAGGTTTCAAAATACCTTCTACTGTAGAGACCTGTGAGTGAATCTGTAACGCTAAGACGTGTTTTTTCTTGGTATTTTCCTTGAAGAGCTTCTTCTGCTGTAACATCTCTGATGAGAATACAATGTCCTATCAGTTCATTATCTATAGTGTAGGGATAGTGACTCATAATGACGTTAAGATGATCATTATTTCCTGTTACTTGTAATTGAACTTCATCAAATCTTTGAGGATTAGGAGATTTAAGAAGTTCTTCTAAAGAAAAATCTTGTTCTGAGGGGAATTTGAGTTTTTCAAAGAGAAAAGGTTTTTTTTTGATCTCTATTGGTTTTGATTTAACTAAAAGTGCGAAGCTTTGATTAAAATAGAGGATTTTTTGAGATTGAGTGATCAAAACTGCAGCATCGATCAAGAGCTTTGAAAACTCTTTATGGTTTTTTTCGAAGTGAGTGAGAAGTTTTTGTTCTTCTTCTGTAAATTCCATTACTTAAGTTCCAAATATGAATTAAGGATTAAGGAATGCGAGGTACTCATCTTCTATCTCTTCTGTTTCCATTGTCTCTTTCCCACAAGGACATTGGGGAGCTTGAGGCACATCATATTTACCTTCGGCATTTTTAAGAGATTCTTTGAGAATTAATAGAGATTTATTTTTTTGACAGCTACAGACGTAGTTTGTGTAGAAACTTAAGATCTCTGATGACCCTCTAAAGTTTGATATCATATTAATTTGATTAATGATTACAGGGGGACATTCTTCGTAATAGGTTTTTTTGTCTTTTAATTTTCGAATAAAAACAACCCATGCCCGGATTCCTAGAGAGTTAATTCCCTGAACCCCTTTAAAGTCAAAAAATATTTCTTGAGCTTCAGTCAATAATGCTGATAGATTCTGTAACGCTACCTCTGAATCCTCAGAAATCATCTGAGAAAGGCGAACTCTTATCTTGTTAGATCCAATTTCTTCTGTAAAATATTGCAAAGTCTCGATTCCTCTACTATCTTTAGAATTCAAATCTAGCAGATTTGGCCTAATGGAGGAAGCCCAGATGGCGGAACTGGTAGACGCACGGGACTCAAAATCCCGCGAAGCCTGGCTTCTTGAGAGTTCGATTCTCTCTCTGGGCACCATTTATGTATGACTTTCTTCAATATCTTCTCGATGGCTTGGCAATAGGTAGCGTCTATTCACTTATTGCTGTGGGTTATTCTCTTGTTTTTGGTGTTCTAAGAATGGTGAATTTTGCCCATGGTGAATTCTTCATGTTAGGGGCCTACCTCTTCATGTTCTTCTTCAATTTAAAAATACCTCTATGGATTTCGTTTGTCCTAAGTGCTCTATTTGTGGGAATGCTTTCAGTTGGTATGGAAAGATTTCTTTATAAACCTCTGAGGAAAAGTGGACGTTTTGCACCTTTAATTATGGCTGTAGGTTTAAGTCTTTTCCTACAGAACTTTGTTCAAATTATTTTTTCACCTAACCCACAAAGTTTCACAGTGTCTCTACCTGAAGGAATTATTCAATGGGGTGAAGATATTTTGATTCGTAAGAAAGATATCTATATTTTTGCTATCACATTGGTTTTAACCTTTGTATTTGATGCATTTATTAGGTTTACATCTTTTGGAAGAGCGATTCGTGCTGTTTCTATGCACCCACAAGCTGCTATGTTAGTAGGAATTCCTTTTAATAGAATTATCTCTATTACATTCTTTTTAGGAGCTGTGATGGCTGTCGTCGGAGGAGTGATGCAGGGAATGTCCACAAATCAGATCTGGCCTTTTATGGGTGTTCACAGTGGTCTTAAGGCTTTTGCAGCTGCTGTTTTAGGTGGTACTGGAGAATTATGGGGAGCTGTTCTTGGTGGATTCTTTATAGGAATCTCTGAGAGTCTTCTCGTAGGTTATGATTTGAGTATGTATAAAGATGGATTAGCTTATTTAATTCTTGTGGTTTTCCTTTTATATAGACCTCAAGGAATCTTAGGCAAAAAACTCACTGTGAAAGTATGATGTTCCTTCAAGATACTTATGATTATTTTTCGTTACCTCTAATGCTTTTAGGGATCTATAGTTTAATGGCTATGGGTCTTCAATTGATCTTAGGTGGAGCTGGTCTTCTTTCTTTGGGACATGCGATTTTTTTCTGTATTGGTGGATACACTTCTGCGATTATCTCTAGTACTTATCTTCCTTTAATTACAGATAGCAATCTCTTACAGCTTATTTTGAGCGCTTTATGTGCTTTTCTGGTTTCAGGATTTTTTGCATTTTTTATGATCATTCCTTGTCTTCGTTTAAAAGAAAACTATTTTGCTATGGCCACTTTAGCTTTAGGAGAAGTTTTATCTACTGTGATCAAAAATCTTGATTTTACAGGTGGAATTCGTGGATTCAAAGATATTCCTAGTTTAGATATCAATCCTTTAATTGTAGGTCTTATTGTTTTAATTGTTTATTTAGTTCTTCGCAGATTTTATAAATCCAGTATGGGCTATATTATCAGATCAACCCGGGATGATGATATCGCTTTGCAAAGCTTAGGTATTTCTCATTTTAAATCCCAAATCATAGCGTTTACATTAGGATCTGCTATTGCAGGCATGGGTGGAGGGTTCTACGCTCATACCATCCAATTTATGAGCCCTGAAGAAGGAAGTTTCAACAGAAGTATAGAAATTCTTTTGGCTGTTGTTATTGGAGGAATGAATAGTTTAACAGGAAGTTTAATAGGGTCTTTAGTCATTGTGGCTATCCCTGAGATCTTAAGATTTGGTCCTAGTGAAATTGCTCAGAATAGAAATGTCTTTTTTGCTTCTGCTGTTATTTTACTTATGCTTTTTAGGCCTAAAGGTTTGATAAAACATGGTTCTTAATACACCTCAAACCTCCATTTTTTCACTTCAGAATATTACTGTGCAATTTGGCGGTCTCACCGCTATAGATAATCTTTCTTTTGAGATCCCGACTCCAGGTATCTATGGATTGATTGGTCCTAATGGAGCAGGTAAAACAACGATTTTTAACGTGATGACAGGAATCTATACTCCCCAAAAAGGAGATGTTGTTTTTCTAGGTTCTAAAGTCACTGATCTCAAGCCTTATTTGATGGCAAGAATGGGTCTCACCAGAACATTTCAAAATATCAGACTCTTTGAAAGCTTAACTGTACTCGAAAATGTCTTTATCCCTAAAGCAAGACTTCTTTCCACTTTAAAATATCTCTTTTTTATTGAAACGGATAACTATAAAAAAACAATTGAATTTTGTAGAGAAATCCTGAATTTTGTAGGGTTATCCCATTATGAAAATAGACCTGCTTCTTCTCTTCCTTATGGAGATCAAAGGAAACTAGAAATCGCAAGAGCTTTAGCTTTAGAACCTAAACTTCTTCTTTTAGATGAACCTGCAGCAGGGATGAATCCCAGTGAGAAGAAAGAATTAGGTCAACTTCTAGATAAAATTATCTTAAAAGATCTCTCTATTCTGGTGATTGAACATGACATGAGATTTATGATGAATCACTGTCCCCGAATCACTGTTTTAGATCATGGCAAAATTATCAGTGAGGGGGCTCCTTCTCATATTCAAAATGATCCTGCTGTGATTGAAGCTTATCTGGGTAAATCTATGGGAGATCTTCCATGAACTATTTTAAAGGTTTAATATTGTGAGTTTACTCAGACTGAATAATCTCTGCGTTCATTACGGCCCTATAGTGGGAATTAAAGATATTTCTTTAGAAGTTCATTCAGGTGAAATCATTGCTTTATTAGGGGCCAATGGTGCTGGGAAGACAACAACTCTTCAGTGTATCTCAGGACTGCTCAAACAAAAAAAAGGAGAGATTGTCTTTAAAGGAACTCCTATTCAAAATCTTCCGACTCACACAAGAGTTCAGATGGGACTCAGTCAATCTCCGGAAGGAAGAATGGTTTTCCCTCATATGACGGTGAAAGAAAATCTTATTTTAGGAGCATTTACTCAAAAGTCTAAATACCTATCCCACGATATGGAAAAAGTTTTTCATTTATTCCCAAGATTAGAAGAACGAATTCATCATATGGCATCACTGCTTTCTGGTGGTGAACAGCAAATGCTTGCTATTGGAAGAGCTCTTATGGCCAGATCAGAACTTCTTCTTTTAGATGAGCCTAGTTTAGGAATTTCTCCTTTATTAATGGCATCTATCTTCCAAAAACTAAAAGAATTAAATGCAAATGATGGTTTAACTCTTCTGATTGCAGAACAAAATGCTCACTCTATTCTTAAAATGGCTCATCGTGGTTATGTATTGGAAAATGGTGAAGTCATTAAAACCGCTCCTGCATCAGATCTTCTTCATGACCCTGTGATTAAAGAAGCTTATTTAGGTGGTATCTCCCATTGAAGATCATTTATGGGATTAAAGAAATCCGTGATCTTTCAAAGTCTTTAAATATGGGATTTGTTCCTACTATGGGGGCTTTGCATAAAGGTCATATCAGTTTAATTGAGAAATCACTGGAAGAAAATGAAGAGACTGTTGTTTCTATTTTTATCAATCCAACTCAGTTCTCCCCTGGGGAAGATTATATTCATTACCCTAAAACTTTAGAGCAAGATCTTGAAATATTAAAAAAACTAAACGTAACAGCTGTTTTTGTTCCACGAAGTGATGAGATTTATCCTTCAGATTTTGATATCACTTTAGGAGTTCCTTCCTTAGAGAATCTTTTATGTGGTGTCACAAGGCCTGGTCACTTTAGAGGTGTCTGCCTCATTTTAATGATTCTTCTCAATCTTTTAAAACCTCAAAGACTTTACCTAGGACGAAAAGATTTCCAACAACTCACAATCATACAAAAGATGTGTAAAGATCTTTTGATAGATACTGAAGTTATAGGATGCCCTATCTTTAGAGATCTGGACGGACTTCCTTTGAGCAGTCGATTAGCTTACTTGGATTCATCTTTAAGATCCGCTGTTTCTTTATTCCCTAAGGCTTTAAGTGCCATAATTCAAAGCATTGATAATGGGAATCAAGACAGCGTATACTTAAAAGAAAATTTTACATCGTTGATCCAACGGGAAGAATCTCCTTTTTATGAAATTTTGTATGCAGATTTTTATGATAAAGAAACTCTACAACCTATTGATGATGTAAAGAAATCAATCTTCTGTGCTGCTCTTATGGTAAAAACTCTAGAAAAATCTGTACGTCTTATAGATAATATTCCTTTTGAAATTTCATCTTATTATCCACAATCTGAAAAAAATATCCTTCTTAAATGTATAGAATCTTAGGACTCCATTTCTCCAGATGGATCACCATACTTTGGCCTTTAACAAGATTTCTTACGGTTCATATTCCAGAAAATGATATTTCTAATCTTCTTAAGATTCTTTTGACAAGAGATGTGATCCTTGTTTTCCCAAGATTATCCTTATTTGATATTTTAATTCTTAATTGGACTCTGAGTCGTCATGGGATCTCTTTAGCTTTAGAAGAGGCTCATCCTAAAAGAACTAAAACTTTAAGTATTCTTGCATTAAAGCCTAGACGGGGTTTCACAGTCGAAAGAGAAGATGTTTTTATTCCAAGGATGAGTCGTATTTTAAGAAACGATCCTCGTTGGGTTCAGGATAAACTCTGTCTTGTTCCTGTGAGTGTTTTCTGGGGAAGAGGTGCTAAAAAAGGTGATAGACATTTCTTATTAAAAGCACTTTTCCCTGATGATGGTGATGACTATTTTTTTAATAAACTCATTCTTTTTTTCTTGAATCGAAAATATCTTTCCATTCACTTAAGTCCTCCTATTGTGGACTTAAATGGAACAGCTGTAAGTTTATTAAAAGATTTAAGAACTGCTTTTATTAAAGAAAGAAATATTACCGTAGGTCCATCTTTGTATGATTTTTCTAGTCTTTCACAAAGTATTCTAGAGTCTCCTGAGATTAAAAAATTGACAGGAGACTCGGTAAAATCAGAGAAGCTTGCCTTAGATTATCTCCAAGAAATTGTTGCTTCTTATAATAATTTTACGATTAGAGCTTTTGAAACCATATTAGAATGGCTGTGGTCTAAGATATTTAAAGACCTTCGTATTCATAATTTTGAGTCTGTCAGTGATGTCATTAAATCAGGACAGATCTTATGGATGCCTTGCCATAGAAGTCACTTAGATTACCTTCTTTTATCTTTTATTTTGTTTCAAAAAGGATTTGTCCCTCCTCATATTTTTGCAGGTTCAAACCTAAATTTTTGGCCTATTGGTGGAATTCTCAGAAGAGGGGGAGCTTTTTTTATTCGAAGAAGTTTTGCGGGAAATAAAATCTACTCTCAAGTTGTATCTCAATACATTCATTATTTATTAGAAAAGTCTTTTACCATTGAATTCTTTCATGAAGGTGGTCGTACAAGAATTGGAAAGCTCATGCCTCCCAAAGTAGGTTTCTTAAATATCTGTGTCACGAGTATTCTGAAAAGAAAAGCTTGGGATAGTCATTTTGCTCCTATTTTTATTGGGTATGAAAAAGTCTTAGAAGAAGCAACTTATGCAAGAGAAATGATGGGAATGCGTAAGAAAAAAGAGAATTTCTGGCAATTCATGAGATCTTACCCTAAATATTTTAAAGATCATGGCTCTGTAGATGTTGTTTTTGGGGAGCCTCTTTCTTTTTCTCAGGAATGGGAAACATATTTTCATCAACATCCTTGGTTAGATGCTGATGATCATGAACAGAAAATACCCACGATCAATGCATTCGTAAAATTCTTAGCTAAAAGAGCGAATCAAAGGATCAATCGATATGCAGTGGCCACATCTACTGTTCTGATATCCACTATTCTTCTTCAGAAAAGAAGTCATCTTTGCTTAAGAACAGAACTAGAAAGAGATCTTGAGTGCCTTGAAGATCTCTTTGAGTCATTACCTAAACTCTTAGGGTGGTCCATTAAATATGAGAGAACTTCAGATCCTATCAAACGTTCTATTGAACATGGTCTGATGAAAATTGTGGATCAAGATGTCTCCTACATCCAAAAAACACCTTCTAAAGATCCGACTTATCTTTGGTATAGAGGAACTTTATTTCACTTCTTAGCGGTGCCTTCTTTTATTTTACAGCTCATTCAGGTCAAATCATCTATTTCTCTGATTCAACTTGAATCTTATATCTCTCACTTAAGAAACTTCTTAGAAAATGAACTCTTTTGGGATGATGACTCCTCTTCTGGAAATATTGTGGAAGCCACTTTGTCTTTTTTAGAAGATAAGAATCTTATCTTCAGAAACGATTCTTTGATTGAACTCAATAAAGAAAACATCCCAAAAATTCAATTTTATTGTCAGCTAACAGCTCCAGAAAGAGAGATCTATGGAATTCAACTGGCTGTTGCTACATTACTTATGGATAATAAAGGCAAGTTTAGTAAACAAGAAGTCACAACAATTTCTGAGGAGATCCATAAACTCGCTTTTGAACAACATAAAGCATTTCATGATGCTTGGTTATCTAAAGTGTTTGCTCAAACCACGTTTGAGACCTATTTAGCTGCTGGGATCTATGTTTCCTTACTGAATCAGACTTATCATGTAGATTATCAAGAGATTCAGGGATTAATTGATGTTTTTGAAGTGAATCAATGGCGAGATTTTATAGGACACTCAGGTAAATATTTATTTTGATGATCTAAATAATATTTTTGAAGTTTATCAAATTGTTCCTCTGTTAAATAAGCACTATTTCCTGTTTCTAACACTTTAAAAATTCTTCTGTTTTCATGGTTTCTGACCATTTCATTGATACCCCACGAGCCGTAACCTAAAATAGCACCTGCAATCAAATACCTCATCATATCTCTTTGTGTTTTGCTTTGAGAAATGTTCTCCATTTCTGTTTCCCAGTTTTCTAAAGATTTAGGAAGTGCTTTTTGTATTTTGTCATAGGTTTCAGTTTCAAAGCTGCCCCATGCATCTATAAAAGTTATATCAAGATTTCTTTTAAATGATTCATAAGAAGTTCTTTCTTCTTCTCTTTTTGCATATTGAATTTTATATTTTTCAGCATTTTCTCTGAGGAATTTATCTTCTATTGTTTCTGCGTCTTTAGCATACCAATTGGCTTCCATTCTTGGGTAAAAACTTCTTTTGATAGTATTTGCCATAACTTCTTGAACATTTGAGTTATATTTTTGAAGTTCCTTCTTTTTTTGTTTAACCATAGATTTAAACTGTTCTGTTTGAATATGGGCTTTGAGTTCGTCTAATCCTATATTTCTCTTAGAAGGATACTGTTCCCATAAAGCATACCAATCAGGTGCTGTTTCTATGCCTAATCTTCTTGATAGGATTTCCATGTAAATATCTACTTCATAGTAGGTTTTGGTGACTCTGATCTGTTCTTCACTGAGAAGATGATGTGTTTTAAAATTATCAATTTTAATATTTTTAAGGATTTCCAAAGTTTTGGATTTCATCTCTGCCCAAGGTTTTTGGTCTTCTTTTTGAAGGAAAAATGCAGAAACAACTCCTAAAACAGGAAGGATGAGAAGAAATTTAGGGATATCTGAAGGAGTCGGAATCGCTTGATGAAAAACAGGTGTGTTATCAGTGTAATCATACAGGCATAGGAGTTTTTCATCCTGAGTGCCTGGGTTTCCCACTTGGTTAACCCACTCCGTTGTAAAATGCACGTCATACCCTCTTTCATATCGCATCCGTTTGACGATCACATTTCTCTCCGTGTGATCTGATATGACTCAGCACTTTTCCATAAGGGTAGGTGATCTTCAAGTCTTTTATTTCAGGGTGAATGAAAATCACTTCTACCATCTTATCTCTTTGTATTTGCAGGATTTTGAGTATGCTGCTCAGACCTAAAGCACCCAATGCCATAAATTCCCAAATAGGGGGAGACTTACGGGTCAGCGTTTTACCTGATGATTTAATATAAACGTAGAACGTTTCAAAGAACCGCGATTGATCCAATTTAATATCGTAATGATAGCTTTCTGGAGAGTTGATTTGAATTTTATTATCAATGCTAAAGTTTTTGCTTTGTTTAATGATTTCGTTCAATGTTTTAGCTTGTTCGACATGAATATCTGCTTTTGCTTCCTCCCAATCTTTAGCAGAGTGATTCTTCCACTTAAGATATAGTCCATAGGTAAAGAGCCCTCCACTTAAGATAAGAGGAATTTTCCATATCAGATCAGGATAAGTCAGATCTTCTTTCTGAAGAGAAAGGGAATTTAAAGAAAGATAGTGTTCTCCATCCTGAGCATAGAAACAGTAGCCGTTATTAACTTTTTTGCGGAGGATCTGGTTCTCCCCAGCCATAAGATTTAATGGAATCAAAAACATAAGAATCTTCATTTTTAAAGATTAGATGGATGCTTCTGATGATAAAATAGACAAATTTTTTAATGAAATTGACTTTAAAAATCTTCTAGATTAGAGCGGATATAAACAGACTTGAGTGGAGAAATCATGTTTTATAGATTTTTGTTAACAACTTTACTTTTATGGCCTACAAAAGGCTTATGCTCAAATAACATTTCAGAATCATTGCATACTTTAGCCATGTTGGGTTCACAAAATTTACATGAACAGCTACATTCACTTATACTTGAAAATCTTGATACTTCAGATATATCCTCTAGGGAACACTTAAATCACTTGGTCCAACTTATCAAAATAAGATTCCACTTTGATACCAATGTATTTTCGGATAAGAAAAAAGAACAGAAACTTAATATTCCTTTTAACTTACAGATATCCGACATTGAGCAGGGTCTATCCGGTATTTATAGAATACAAAGATTGGACTCCTTTTCCAAAGAAAGAAAGTATTTTAAGTCTGATCTCAGTTAGACCTAACCATACGTATTCAATAGAATTATTAGTTTCAACAGTAATTCTTT
>CANGWC010000038.1 GCA_947457515.1 Silvanigrellaceae bacterium | reverse complement strand
TGTCCTCAACTTCTATAAAGTCTTTTGAAAAATATAAATATGTGCCTTAAAAATTAATGATAGCTGTAATTATAAGAATATTAGATATAATTATTTTATTTTAAATAAAAATTATTGATTTTGGGTGCGGAATGTCGGTTTCACTGTAGGATGCTTTAATAACGCATAAAAAAATTCAATCTGTGCTGTTAAGGTGACATTTTTTATTACTGTAGAAATGATTATCCTCTCCGTTTCTTCACTTGTAGCACCTAATCTTTGAACATACTGAGAAAATTCTGGGATATCTTTAGCAGACTTATGAATAAACTGTTGAGAGAGTTCTTCTATATTTAATGCGCTTAAAGACTGATCTTCTAAAACAGCAGATATTTGATCTGTATACTGAGCTGAATTATTTCTTATGCTTGTCGCAATACCCTTTATGTCGTTTGATAAAAGCATGACATTTTTGAGTAGATCGTTACTTTGAAAGAATTTCAATTTAGAATCAACGCTTGACCTAATAATACTGCCTAAATTTTTAACTTTTGGATTCGCTAAAATACGATTAATCATGACTACGGTTTCGGGAGTCACTTGACCTAAAGAAACTTTATTCAAGGGAACTTTATTATCTAAAGTTTTTGAAGCACTAGAAGCTACATCAGGTACAATACCTAATTTCGATACCTGTTTACCTGAAAATTTTGCTTCTGATTCATTCTTCGGTGGAGTGCATCTGAGTTAACTTACGAATAAAATAAGAAGAGAGATTTTAAATAAGTTCATGATTTGCATTCCTAAGCGACTTTATTTTCTTCGTCTTGAATTTCCCAATACCTTAATAAAGGCAATAAAGTCTGTATCAGAGGATGACTTTTGTCATAATCTTTAGGGATGGAATAGTTCTTATTTTTCCATGTCATCTTAAACCCTTGAGGAACTTTTTGGATTTCGAAAGAAAGAGGTTCAAAAAGGGATTTATCTGTATTCTGTGTCCATAAAGATTTAAGAACTTTTTGATGGAGTGTTGAGAGCTCTTCTGAAGAAAGTTGAGGCAGATCTTGTAAAGGAGATCTGTGAGTTGATTTAAAGATACCCTGAATTACGTCTTCTTGTGGTTTATTTAAAAAATGATTAGGCATAGGCTCATGATATGCACATTCATAAGACTTACCCATATAACTCATGTCTGTTGCAACGTATAAAATAATTTGTTTATTCAAAAGAAAAGTTAAAGCTTGTATTGCGTTTTTATCCAGGGGGTTTTCAAATATCACTCCATAATGAATATCTGATTCATAGAGAGGAATGACAGAGAAATATTCTGCTAACCCTTTACTGAGTCGAGGAGTTGTTTGCCACTCCTGTGCAAGTTGAATATCTAAGACATATGCATTAGAAAAATGGGCCATGCTGGTAGCAAGATCTTTCCATGTCATAAAGTTAAAAAGTCTCATAAGACGAGGAACAGAAATATCCCAATATTGAGAAAGATCTAAAAGAAGAGATACTTCTCCAGAAGAAAGAGAGCCCTGATGGTGCAATTCATTTAAAAATTCAAGTATCATAAGTTAAATCATCGGCATTGGGCCATGGTTCCTTAAGTCCCAGATTTAGAGAAGAACCGATTCAAATATGCAGCCTATTCCTTATTCAGAAGATGAAAATCTTTCCTTATCACTTCTCCAACATGTGATTGAACGTTTTGGTGATCTTGCTCCTGAAGAACAAGATATGACTATTAAAAAACTAGAAATTTATGAATGTTATCATCAAGCGATTCAACTCATTCAATGGAGGATCAAGAACTATAAAAACTCAAAACGACTTTTTGATATTATTTGGATCTTTAGGATCTATTATTTTGGGATTCAAAATTTTGAATCTTTTCTGGAGAGTGTTGAAAAATTTGTTAAAGAATTTAAAATTACTTTCTCGTTAATACGTATGCATGTTGCTGATGATATTATTGGCACTTCAAATTATTCCCGGAGAGCTAGACTTTTTGAGACTCTTTTAAATTCTCTGCATAATCAAGATGATAAAGAATTATGTTTAGAATTTTTAGGTCATATATACTCTAAAAAACTTCATCAAGAAGACAAAGCGATTGAAGCATTCCATAAAATACTTGAGATCAAAGATAAAAATCTTAAAGCCCTTAATTTTTTTAAAATGTATTGTTTAAAGAACAATTACCCTCAAAATGCTGCTGAGCATCTCAATAATTACTTAGAAGCTTGTCCTAATGTTCTAGAAAAACAAAGAGCTGCTCATGAACTCGCTCAGATCTATCTTTATAATTTAAATGATCCTGAAAAAGCTAAGTATTTTCTTTTAGAATACTGTGAAAACTTGCCCATAAATATCTTAGAAGATCTTTTTGAAAGCTTAGAAAAACTCAAAGAGTATGATTTTCTTTTAAAATATATTGAAAGTCACTCTGTTCTTACAGAACTGATTAATGAGTCTCCTCCCATTCAATATCGTGTAGGGTTAGTTCATATGAAAGTAGGTAATATACCTAAAGCGATAGAGTATTTTAAAACAGCATCAAGCTATTCTCACAATTCTTTACTTCCCTGGGAAGGACTTATTATGGCTGCGATTGAAAGTAAAAATACTCCTCTTCTCAAGGAGACTCTTGAAAATCTAAAATCTAAAATCCAAAATATCGAAAACTTGAAAGAGATTTCTGCCTTGATTGAATCTTTGCCTAAAATTCCTTAGTGTACGAAATAGGAGTCCACATTATGCTTTCTTTATTGATTATGTCTTTACTCATGGTAACATCACCTCTTTTAGCTGATGATGCTAAATGTTACCCTCCCGGGGCTCTCAAAGTGATTACAACGGCTAAAGATCGGCTTAAAGATCAGCTTGATCAAAGAATTGCTTTCTCCGATGAAGATTTTTCATGGAAAAGAGCTGAACAAGAAATAGAGAATACGATTTCTCCTTTAATATCTTATTATCCCGATTGTTATCCTACATATTTAAGAAATTATACTTTATACTCTGTTTCTTTAAAATACAGTTTTACTGAGGTTACAGAAGGCTTCTATCCTGAATTTCATGCAGATATTGGACATATTTGGTTAGGTTTTCCTGCAGAAATGACTGCTAAATTAGAGTGTTCTTTAGCTGATGAACCTTGTGATGCTAAGATGATTCAAGAAGAATTAGAAACACTTCAAAAAGAAATTTTTTCTAATAATCCTTAGGCTTTAATATTATCATCTAACTCTAAAACAATTAATTCACTTTCTCTTGTAGGTATATCAGCACTATTTTTAGGTTGTTTATCATCATTTCCATTAATAAATGTGACCTGATCTTTTGTCAGGAGAAAATCAGGAATAGGAGCCCTGGATGTGATTGTTCCCTCTACAGGAGTAGACTCAAAAGAACTTTCTTTGAGTTTTTCCATAAGGAGTTTAAGTTTTGTGTACTCATGGGGTGCTGTTTCTTTGCATTTATCACTATAGTTTCTAGCTATAGCTATATTACCTAGTTTGTAATAAGCCAAAGCAACATTATAAAATAGAAGATATTGTTTATCGGATTTATCCATGACTTTAAGAGCATTTTCATAAAGATGTATACCTTCTTTATACTTACCTGAGTGGATATAAAGAATTCCTTTATTATTAAAAAAAGAGGCCATTTCCCAGTTTTTATCAATTTTTGAAAAAACCTCTTTACTGTCGAAAACTCTTCCTTGCTCTAATAAGGATTTACCTAGACCCCTTGTTGCTTGTTGATGATCTGGATGGAGATTTAAAACTTCTGAAAACTGAGTCTCAGCTTTTTTATGGTTCCCCTTACCTAAGTAAAGCTCTCCTAAAACAAGTAACCTTTGAATATTAAACGGACTAATAGATTTTGCTTTTTCTAGGATATGTAAAGCTTCATCATACCGTTCTTCTTGAATGAGCATTCTAGAAAAGAGATTCATCCCCGGAAGATAGTTAGGGTCTATTTGAAAAATTTTATCTATAATTTCTTCACTTTTATTGACATCCCCTTGAGCCAGTAAAAGTTCTGAATATAAAAGTAAATATCTTAAATTTTGTGGATCTAACTTAAGTTTAGGAAACAAAAGATTCTGAGCCTGAGTAAAATCCTTCGAATCTAAAGCTTTTTTATAAGATGTAAAAAAAACTTTATCTGAACTAGGGGTCAGTTTTAATGTGAGCATTTCTAAAACTTTTTTCTCGAAATGTTCAGTTTGTAAAGGCTTAAAAATATGCTCTGTTAAACCAAATTCTCCTAAAAATATAGCTTCTTCTCTTTTAACAACACCACATAAAACAAGAATACTCATTTCTCTAACTTTTGAATTGGAATGATTACGAATATGCTGAAGAACAGCAGGTCCAGATATTTGAGGAATACGAAGATCAATAATAGCGAGATCAAAAGTTCTTTTATCTAGAATATCTAAAACATATTGAGGATCTACGCTGAGGGTAATATCATCAATTTTTATATTTTTTAGAATACCTTTGATTTGAGATAATATATCTGGATCATCATCCAAAACTAATACAGAATAAGAATTGTTCATTACTTATTAGGATAGTCTATGAAGAATCAGTTTTTATATCTTTTATTATGTGTGATTTTGACATCCTGTGGAGTTAAGAAGAAACCTAGTCCTTTTTTTAAGTCTCCAGAGCCTAGATATCTTTCATTATTGTAACTAGCGTCATTTTTTTGTTTCTATGACTTCATAGGGGTGAAATTTTTGCTCACCCCGTCGATGAATCTTCTGACGCTTTAGGAAAAAATTTCCTACGTCCCTAGAGGAGTAAATCATGGGTCTAAGAATAGCAACAAATATTCAATCTTTAAAAACTCAACGCCATATTGGTAATTCATCGGAAATTAGTGATAGCGCATCTGAAAGACTAAGTTCTGGTTATCGGATCAATAAAGCTTCTGATGATGCTGCAGGACTCGCTATCAGTGAAAAACTGAAAGCTGACATTCGCGGACTTAATATGTCAAAAAGAAATGCTAATGATGGTATTTCTCTTGTTCAAACAGCTGAAGGCAGTTTGAGTGAAGTAGGTAATATCTTAGTTCGTTTAAGAGAATTAGCGATTCAAGGAGCATCAGATACAATTGGGGGCAATGAAAGAGAATTTCTGAATAAGGAATTTTCAGCTCTCAAAAGTGAAATCAGTCGGATCACTTTATCTACACAACATAACGGAACAAATTTACTTGTAGGAAATCAAGATAGATTAGATCCTGCTTTAAAAGCTCAGGCA
This sequence comes from Silvanigrellaceae bacterium, assembly GCA_947457515.1. Lineage (GTDB taxonomy): Bacteria > Bdellovibrionota_B > Oligoflexia > Silvanigrellales > CANGWC01 > CANGWC01. The sequence goes on along the minus strand of CANGWC010000038.1, from coordinate 5,929 downwards.
AACCCTTTCCCATTAGATATTCAGGTTGGAAAAGATTACTACCCCACTTTAGACAATAATCCCACTCCTATTAATATTATTCGTATCGATATGAGAAAAATAAATGCTTCTTTACATGAAGAAGGATTGAACTTAGGTTTAGGAGAAAAAGAAGGAGCTTATGTCGCTGATAAATCTGGAGCACAAGGCTCGATTGATCTTTTAGATAAAGCGATTAATAAAGTTTCTGGTTACAGAGCAACTTTAGGTTCCGTTCAAAGTCGATTAAATTCTACCATTCAAAATCTTTCGATATCTTCAGAGAATGCCTCTGCTGCAAATTCACGAATTAGAGATGCAGATATGGCAGAAGAAGCTTCAAGATCTATCCAAGGAAATATTATTAAACAGGCAGGTATTGCCGTATTAGCTCAGGCAAATCAAAGTGGATCAGCGGTCCTTCGTCTTTTAGGATAAGTTGATTGACAAATTTCCTCTCACACCGCTACCATTTTCTTATGTTACTTACTATTTTACTTGTCCTCAGCTGTACTCCTAAAAAATCATCTTCTCAATCACTACCAGATCCATCTCCCTCAATCATAACTCAGGATTTATCTGTATCTCCCAAACCCTCTGATACATCTTCAGCTACTATTTTGGAAAGAGATTTGGTGGCTCCTCAACCTTCTCCTACAAATACAAATTATTCTTTAATACCTAAAGAAGCTTTAAACCTTATCATTTATCCCTTTGATATACGTTTCTCTCCTACAGATTCTTATATGATAGAAAAAACTCCTTTTCTTGAAAAACTTGAATCTTGTACTCAACAAAATTTAGAAAAGAGTGTTTTTAAGATAGATGGAGATTACGCTAAAGTGATATCGACTCCTGGATACGTAGAAGATTGTATGAAGCCTTTAGCTACAAGTGGAACTTTTGCCAGTCGTTACCATATTCAATTTCAATGCAGTGATAGTTTAAATGTCCTTAATAATCTGAGTTTAACAGACCCACTGTTTACACGTCTTTTCTGTTCCCATGGGAAAAGCCTTGATATCTCTTATGACTTAGAAGTCACAGCTATAGAAAAAGGAGTCAGTTACAGACGATTCAAGAAACTCTCTCCTTGTTCCGCTCAGAAAAACGGTGATTACTGGGTATTCTCTGAAGGCTGTGTCTTTACTCAAAGAGTCTTCCAAGGAGACAATACAGTTCACTTCTCTTCCATAAAACCTAAAGGCCTAGGCGGTTATGAAACTCTTCAAGGAATGCATTGGTTCACTGGGTATGCTGAAGCAATAGAAGATAATGTTTCTTTTAAAATCAGAGGTGTTCAACAAAATACTCCTCTGAGTATTGTTGATGGTCCTGCAGAACTCCCCACATCCATCCCTCAGAAAACAACAGCTCCTCTATTATCTCCAGGATGATCACAAAGGGCTGGTATCGATTTGCACAAGGTTACCCTTCTCCTCATTTCTCAAGGAGATCAGAACCTATCGATCTTCTTGTCATTCATAATATTAGTCTCCCTCCCGGTGTTTTTCAAAATAATTATGTTCATGATCTTTTCTTAAATAAACTGGATCCTTTTTTACACCCCTATTTCCAAAAGATTCTTCATCTTAAAGTCTCTGCTCATTGTTTGATTCAAAGAGATGGGATGATCTCTCAATTTGTATCTTTTGAGAATGCTGCGTGGCATGCAGGTATCTCAGAATTTGAGGGAAAACAAAAATGTAATGATTTTTCTATTGGAATAGAATTAGAAGGAACAGATGATCATCCCTTCTCTCCTATGCAATATAAAAGCCTTGCAAAGCTTACAAAATATATCCTCCAAAGTTATCCTCTTATTAATCATCAAAGGATTATAGGACACAGTGATATCGCTCCTCAAAGGAAAACCGATCCCGGTCCTTTCTTTGATTGGAAAACTTACTTTGACATGATCTCCTGAAATTCTAATTCAGTGATAATAGGAATTCCTTTTTTCTGAGCTGCTGCTAACTTAGAAGACCCTGTTTCTTTATCATTACAGATTACGTATTGAGTTTTTTGAGTGACAGAAGATTCCACTTTAACCTTTGTTTTCCACTGATCTTCCCATTCTTTACGAGAAATGGATAAAGGTCCTGTGACCACAACATTGATTTTATCTAAAGAGATTTCCTCAGCTTCTTTGATTTTAACTTTTAAAAGAAGTTTTTGGATCATAGATGATTTTTGATTCAAACTTCTTTTAAGATTATCAAAGGACTTCTCTCCCCAGCCTTTTAAAGATACCCATTTGTTTTCATCGAGATCTTCAATCAGGGCTAATGTTTGTTCCCAAGTTTTACATAGAGAGGCTAACTCCTCTGATTTAGAGTATCCACATCCTTCTAAACCTAAAGAATAGATAAATTGAGCTAAAGTGACTGTTCTGATTTTATCAATAGCCTTAATCATATTTTCAGCACTTTTCTCTCCTAATCCTGGAAGACTGGAAAGATCTGTTTTTTGAAGATCATAGAGATCTGCTGGATCAGAGATCAAATGAGCATCCATCATTTTTTTCAGGATCTTATCTGATAACCCTTTACACTCTAAAGCATGACAATAGTAAATCAGGAATTCATGCTTTTTAGGGGTACACATCTCTTGTTGAACACAGAAAAGATCCGGGCCCTGTCTTTCTAAAAGATACCCACAGGGACAGACTTTTGGGGGATTGTATTTTTCTAAAGGAGGAGCAATACAAGAGACTAAAGCAGGAATCACTTCACCACTTCTTTGAATTAAGACTTTAGCTCCTAAGCCATAACCCCCTTCTTCAATAAAAGAAATATTATGCAGAGAAGCAAACTTAATTTTAGCTCCTTCTACACTCACCTCATCCACTTCTGCCCGAAAAGAGATCTTTCCACTACGATTCACATGGGAATGTATTTCCCTAATGACTGTTTCCTGTTGTAAAGAATTTCTTTTATAAGCAAGACTTCCTCTGGGATGATGGGCTGTAAATCCTTTTTGTTCCCATAAGACATCATCGTCATATCGAAAGACAATGCCATCTACAAGATAATCTCTAGATTCTAAAAAGAATGCTTCAACCCAAGGTTCTAAAGCATCATCCATGATCATTTCGTATCTTAAAGTTTGAAAACCCCAAGATTTTAAAAGACTGAGTCTTTGAGTAAACAGTGGCTTTGAAAGATTAAAAATATCAGCAAATCTTTCTACAGAGATGATTTTATCGTCTTCTTTCATAAACATATCATAAGGAGTGAAAGATAAAGCTTCTAAAACTTTTGTGTGTTTTTCTTTTCTGGAGAAAGTTCCGGCTACAGCATTTCTAGGACTATCAAATTCATCTTCGAAGTTTTTAAAGTGACTCCTTCTAAAGAAAACCTCTCCTCTGATCATAATATTATGTTCAGAAGGAATATTTTTCATAATATCTGGGATATGAAATGCAAATAAAGTAACATCTTCTCCTATTTTGCCATTACCTCTTGTCATAGCTCTATAAAGAGATCCTTTTTGGTATTCTAAAGAAATGGCCATTCCATCAACTTTTTCCATGGCAATGCATTGAGAACTCCTGATAAAGTCTTTAATTTTATTGATTTCATATGACTTTGCTAAAGATAGCATCGGAGGTTTATGGGGGATGGATCCCGGAGATTCAGGATTCCCAACTTCTTTAAGGAGTTCATTACTAGGATCAGCTAACTTTAATTCTTCTTCTAAAAGATCATACTCAGCATCACTGATGAGAGGATGTCCTTGTTCATAAGCGATCCTATATTTCTTAATTTTTTCTTTTAATTCTTGAATCTTATCCATTGATTAACCTTTTTGTCATTACTGATAAATCTTTTTCTATGCATGATTTTCACCATGGATAATACATGAGGCACGACGATACAGAAGAATGATTTTGATAAAATGCTTCATTCTGTGTACTTACCTCTATTCCTTATTATTTGAATCTTTAAAAGCTCTCCCTCCAGAAGAACCCTATTCTTTACCTCATCTCCTTCAAGAAATGAATTGGGAAGATAATCAAGAATTTCGTCTTGGTTTTGAGAATCTGATTCACTCGATTCATCATTATCAGAAATTAAAAGATCCCTGTACCTGGGAGAGAACACCTCAAAGTCTTCCCTGCCTTCTTCCTTATTTAATGGAGAAAAAAGGGACTGCTTTGAAAGCTATTTCTCTTAAAAAGCAAAGTCTTAAAAACATTCCTTTAGATCTTTTTCATCAATATACAGTGGAAGAGAATCTAACTCTCACCAAAAAGTATACTTTAAGTTTCAATGCATACACCAAGAATGTTTCTTTATTCCTCAAAAAACCTTGTGAAAACATTCATCCCTTATTAGCGTTACAGATCCATGGAGAATCTTTTTTCCCAAAGATTGCAGCTCATGATCTCAATACAAAGATCTATCAAAATTTAGATAAGTGCATTCCTTCAGATCATGCTTATTATGAAAGATTTCATCAAAGGTATGGTTTAACTCAAATTGCTCTATCTTCTCCTGGTTCCACTTTAATAGGCATTCAATCTTTAGAGAAATCTCTTTTAAGTTCAAAGCCTAAAGAACAATTCCGATCTCTTTACTGGTTAGGGAAGTTAACCAATAATCCTAAATACTGGGAAAGCCTTGGTATTCTTCATCCTCTTTCTTATCATTGGGTTCTTGCTTCTGAAGAGATGAAAGTTCCTTTAACTCAATGGCTCCCAGAAAAAACTGATTATCGACAAAGAGGTCTCAGTGAAAAAGACAATCTTTCTCTTTGGCTTGTAGAACTTCTCATCTCTAAAAATTCCTATAAAAGTTCTCAAGAAGTTCTAAAGATGATCTACTCATCCTTACCTATGGAAGATAAAAGCTTATACTTACATTTAAGTAAACTTTCTCATTCTTTAAATAGTCCTAGACTGAGTATTCTTTTCCTGAATAGATATCTAAGGAATCATCACAAAATAGGCAAAGATTCTCTTCATCTTCTTTTCCCGGTAGCTCATAAAACAGCTTTAGAGTCTTTTGACTCGTTAGATATTCCTTTTACCTTAGGACTGATGCGTCAGGAAAGTGCTTTTGATTCTGAGATCACTTCTCCAGCTAAAGCCATAGGTCTGATGCAGGTTCTTCCCAAAACCGCTAAAACACTGTGGCCTCATATCAAAGATGAAGTCACTACCCTCAAAAACCCTTTTATGAATATTGCTTTAGGCACAGCTTATTTGAAGCAAACTTCAGATTTCTACAATCATAGCTTACCCCTTGTTCTCTCTTCTTATAATGCTGGACCACATAAAGTACGAAAATGGGTTTCTCGATGGCCTCATCTTAAAGATGAGCTTCTTTTCTCAGATATGATTCCCTATTTTGAAACCAGGCACTATGTTTCCACTGTCCTAAGAAACGCTCATTGGTATCAAACTATTATCGACGGCTATTCTCCGTAAGATACTCTTCAAAATTCTCAAAAATAGACTGAGTCTTTTGATGACTCTTATCAAACATACTCTTTGCAAAATTCGTTAACCAATGCACTGGTCTTGTATGGATAATATAGCCATACGCCACATCATAAACCTGTATTTTAGGTGTTAATGGAAAAGAAAATATAATGAGCCATAAAAACCCATACCCTAAAAACATAACTGCACTTTTGATCATGCAATGATTACATCATGGGATTTAAAATACTGAAGGGATAAATTTTACCGAGATTCTTAAATTTTGACTGGTGCGATAAAAAGAGTTGTCTTAAAAAAGTACAAAAATTGTTGCTATTAACGTCAGTTCGGGATAAGAGTTTTTTAGCGAGTTTCTTTTAAGACATTGATATATATGATAAAAGTAGTGGCATAAAGGACTTACTCAATATGCCACATAAAGAATTATTACCTCTTATTTTCTGTATAGTCGATGACTTTTGT
>CANGWC010000037.1 GCA_947457515.1 Silvanigrellaceae bacterium | reverse complement strand
TATTATCCTGATTTTCAAGCTTTTAAGGACGCTATATCAGGATGTCTCCTTAACTGTCATATAAATTACAAAAAAGCACTTATGTCTTTATTGAATTTACGATTTCAGACATTCTCAAATGTTAAATCTTTCCCCTGAGAGAGTATAGTACCCTAATTCAAGACTGGCCGCTAAAGAAAAACCTCCATAACTCATTTCAGTAAAATTCAGCATACGATTAAAGTGGTTATACAAATATGAGGAGAATACACTGAGATAATTTAAGAAAGCAGGATTTAAATATAAGTCTGAGTATAAAAAGTTTTCCTTAAGCATACGGACATGTACTTGAATAGATTTAGATTGGCGACAAATAGGAAAGAAATTATCATAAACCTTGTAGTAATGATGACTATCAGGAGAAGCGCTTCTGATTGCGAGATATTCTCTGAAGTTATTCAATAACTGAGCATATTCTCTAATCATATTGAATAATTCACTACGATTATCAAGATTATATTCTAAAATTGTTTCTGTATAAGCCAATAGGGGATCAATTTTAGAAGATATTCCTTGAATGAAAATTTCATTCACTAAACCCCTAGTAGGAGCTGCAAATATCTGTTTTGAATAGATAAAGAAAGATATCCAAAAGAAGAGACTCAAATATAAAGATTTTTTTATCAAAAGCATAGTTTTTCAATTAAATATAAATAGATATTATTTTTTATCAAAAAGAGGATGCGGAATATATGTATCCTATGGAAAAGATGTAAATTTTACATCCTTAATCTAGAAATGATGAACCGATACCTTAATTTATGGTTTCATCATTAATAGGTCTTTTAATTGCTTTTGGTATCGTCTTGGGTCCTATTTTTATAGTTACGGAGAATCATCTTATTTTCCTGAGTATGGAAGGATTATTTATTGTTATTGGTGGAACACTTTCAGCTGCTTTTCTCACATTTCCATTCAATAGGCTTTTAGAATTAATTCAGGTGATCTGGAAAGTTTTTCAAACTCCTTTAGACACAACACAAGATACAGTGAGAGAGATTGTTTATTTAGCCAGAGAAACCCGTGGAGATAAATCACTGATTTCTCAATCTTTAGATGGAGTTAAACAGATTTATCTTAAAGATGGTCTCACCTTACTCATTGAAAAAATGGAATGGGTTTATACAAAATCTATCCTACAAGAACGCATGAATAGAGAAATTGATCTTCTCGAAAGACAAGCCATGATGCTTAAAACTTTAGGTAAATACCCTCCAGCATTTGGTCTTCTTGCAACAGTGATTGCATTAGTTGCTTTGTTAGAAAATATGGGTAAAGGCGGTCAAGCAAGTTTAGGGACCAGTATGGCTGTGGGGTTAGTAGGAACGATGTATGGAATTATTCTTGCAAACTTTATTTTTTCTCCTATGGGAGAGAATATTTTACTCAAAGCAGAAGTTCAGGAAAGAAATAGCAGAATTGTCTTAAGAGGCTTGGAGTTACTTAAAGATGCAGTGTCTCCAAGGATTATACAAGAAACATTAAATTCCATGCTAGATCCAAAGTTTAGACAAGATCTGTTGGGGAGATCATGAAACGCATAGATCATTCTTCTGATGAAAGCTGGATCTATTCTTATGGAGATATGATCACTCTTTTGTTGATGTTTTTTATATTGCTGTATTCTTTATCTCAACAAAATCAAACTAAGAATCTAGAAAAGATTTTAAAGACAGAAACTAAAAAAGAAGAAGCTCCTGCAGAGATTGGAAAAGTTTCTTTAGAACAACTTAAGAAAATTGCCGATGATGCAGGGGTTGATCCTAACATTCAGATCTTAGCCTCTATTTCATTTCTTTTGAAAAATGTAGATGAAAAAGATCTTTTAAAACAAAAAGAGTATCAAGCTGCTCTTCAATCACTGGGTAAAAAAGTTACAGATATCAAAAGAATACTCAGTATTGAAGGAACATACCAAACGAATAAAGAGACTCAGGAAATTATTTTTGCCCGGAAAAATTTTTTTAATGGAAATCAAATATCCACAAAAGGAGATCAGATTTTAAAGAAAATTGTTACAGATATGAAAAAAATCTCTCCTTTACCTGAACTTAAAGTAGAAGCTTATAATTCCATAAATCAAAGCATTAAAGAAGCAACACATATCTGTGAAAGTCTATTAAAGTTAGGTATTCCCCTTAAAAATATCAGTTGTTCAGGCTATGGAGAAGTTCCCTCTAAAGCGTATGACAAACAAATTGTTTTCAAAATTATAGGTGAAAAATGAAAAATCTTTTTAAAAAGACAGTAGGTTTTTTATTATTAATCTCTTCAGTGGCTTTAGGGGTCCAAGAAGAACTGATGCCTATTTTAAGAGATTACCAAGATAGATTAGAACAAAGAGTGAGATTTGTTTTAGCAAAACATCTAGAAGAAGGAAGGTTCATTCTTTACATTAAAGCACAGCTTGATGAGGCTAAACTTAAAAATCAGATTTCAAAAAAAATCCCCTTATTAACTCTTCCCAAAAATGTTTTAGAAGAAGATCAAAAACGTCTTTTTTTTGAGTCTTTAAATAAAGATACCCTTCAACCATATATTAAAAGCATTCTTGTTCAAGTTACAGTAGATAATTCAGTCAATGATACTCAAAGTAAACTGTTTCAAAAGATTATTTATGATGTTTTAGATCTTAATGCTAAAAGAGGAGATAAAATTCAGATGAGTAAAGCTGAATTTCAAAAGAATCCTTTAGAAACAGAAATGGCTCAAATCAAAACGTCATTACAAGAAGCTAATAAAGCCAAACAAGATTACGAAGATAAAATTAAAAAACTGGAATCAGATAGCCAAAATAAATTAAGGGAACTTGAAAGAAGCATTCAAGATAAAGAAACAGAACTTCAAAAAACTCAGGCTAAAGCTGATAAAACACAAGATAATATTGCAAAACTTGAAAAACAAGTGAGTGAAAATAAAGAAGAGCTTTCTTTCTATCAACCTCCGTTAGGTGAAATTAAGAAAATGATTAAAGGCTTAGAAATTCCTTTAACTTTTATACCTATTACTTTTCTATTATTTTTGGCAGCGATTATTTTAGGGCTTATTAGTCAATGGAATTCTCAAAGAAGATTGCAATCGTTTCTTCAGGGGATTCAAAATGTTGCAGCAAGTTTTCAGAAGAAATATGCCCCCACAACTGTAGATAAAGAAACGAGTGCTTCCTCTTCTATTGGTGGAGTTGAGTCTTCTTTAAATGAAGAAGACTTTAAAGAAGAAGCTACTGCTGCATGGGTAACTCTAAAAGGTTCTCTTTATTTTATGGCATCTTGTCTTAAAGATTGGCTGATTAATGAAGAAGGAAAGATGCGCTTTGTGCAATTTTCTTTAGGATTAGACGCAGAATTTCTGGAAACACTTTGGAGACTTTATCCCACACAAGATATTCAAGATCTTAAAGATAAACTGAATAATAACTTTTCTAAGTCTCAATGTTACCTTTCAATATTACAGTTGCAGCGTTTAATCTTACAAGAAAAACTTCAAAAACCCACTTTTGTTGAAAATATAAGTCCTCTTTATCTGATTAAAATGACTGACGCTCAACTCACTAATATTATGGATAGAGCTTCTTTAGAAGCTTCTGCCACATGTTTACTTTTCTTAACATCATCTCGTTCTTTAAGAATTATTGAAGGCCTGACAACTTATGAGCCTACAACTTTGATTCTTAAGATGAGAGAAGTCATTAATCTTGCAGAAGATCGACTCAGAGATTTGATGTTAGAAATTCAGAATATGGCTGAAGAAGAAAAAAATGAATCGATATTATCCCTTCTCCAAGGAGGAAGCCCTAAACTTCAAGGTTCATTACCTTTCTTACTTCAAGCAGATCCTGATCTGGCAAGACAAGTTCAAGCTCGAATGGTGACATTTGCTGATGTTCTTCAATTAGATAAGACACTTCTACAAGAGCTTTTAGACCCCTTATCTCCAGAGAATATTGCCATTCTTCTGACAGGACTCCCTCCTGAAAGTTTAAATAGAGTAACCGCTTGTGTGAGCCAAGGGGTAAGGCAGGATGCAGAACTTGAGTTCCGTCGCCTAAAGAGTAGAGGAACTCTTTGGAAGAGAGCTCAAAAAGAGAGTTTAAATTGGCAACAAAAACTTTCGCTAACCCTTAAGCAATGGATACAAGATGGCATCATTGATATACGCCGTAGTGCTTAGGATGAATCAGATGAGGAGATTCAGATCTCTTTCTATTTATTTGATTCTAGGGATTTTCATCCAATGTAAAAGAATTCATTCCCAAAATGGATCTGCGGTTGTGATAGAGCTGACAGGAAATCCAGTTATTAAAGGAGTCAATCAACAAGATTGGTTGCCTTTATTACCCAAGTCTTTTCTTCAGGCAGGAGATAAGATCTTCACTCCATCAGGTAGTAGTGTCAATATTAAATACCAAACATCACAAATCCAAATCAAAGTTCCTCCGGGAGTCCTTTTTAAGATCGAGTTAAAAGCTCCGGAACAAAGTCACATGATCCGTGAGTTTCTTCCTCCGGATATTCATCGAGAAGAACTTCTTGCGTATCTTCAAAAATCAGGAAAGAAGGGTGTCAAAAGATTTCGAATGATTGTCCCTAAAAAACCACTTCCTATTTATTTTCCTAAGGGCAGAGTAGAAATAGTGGCTCAAAAATATCCTGTATCTCTACCTATTCGTGTGCAGGATGTTAAACAAAAAATCTGGACGATTGCCTGGTACCAAGAGGGTGCAACGTTAAGACAGATCTGGAATGGATATCTTAAGGATCAAAAAGTACCACTAGGTAAAAAAGGCTCATATGTCATTCAATTTTTCTCAGAAGACGACAGATGGATGTCACAACCTATTTATATTGACTGTATAGATCTGATCTATAAAGTTAAAAAAGGCAATAATATAAAAGATTTGAGTCATATTGTAGAGAATCGTAAGGGAGCTTGGACGCGCCTTATTTATGATGATGTGAATATTTGAGTATATATTTTTCATTCATGAGAACTATTCTACCCTGTGCCAATAATACGTGACATTTTTCTCAAAAATAAATCAGATAAATTATGCATGATTTAAGACTGGTCTCACGTATTATTGGCACAGAGGGCATTGAAGTTTGTAGAATTAACTCTTTAGCCATAAAATTTTGTGATGAATTATAAACAAAGAATACTTTCGGTTTATTTAATGGTTTTAGTTTCTTTGAGTTTTGGTATACTTACTATATCTCTATTTTTATTATCATCATTTAATTTAAAGTCTTACACAACGATAAATTATGCTTTAGTGTTTTTATCTATAACTGTTATCGTTATTTTATTATTCATGTTTATTTTGAATAAGTTTTTAAATGATATTTTGTTACCTTTACAAGAAGCAGAAGATATTATTCAAGGAGCTCAAGTCATTAGAACTCCTTACCGGGATGAATTTTATAAAATTCTTAATAGTCTCATTTCTATGAAACAACAGGTCAAAAAACTCAAAGAAGAGTATGAAAACTTTGGAAAGTTTCTAGAGAATACATTGGTTTTTGTGAAGAATTTAGGAGAGCCAAAGTTTAGAGTCTTTCTTTTAAGAGATCTGAGAGTTCTTCTACAAGGTCTATTTATCGATAGAGTAGAGATTCACTTTATCGATAAAAAAGATAAAGAAGATTTTACTCGTATCTTAAGTGAGGAGTTTTTAGGATCAGATAAAGTCTATTCGCATCAGTTATCTAAACTCACTTTATTTGTAGGATCTCATGAAGATCCAAGATATTTTTTTAGAATCAGTCCAGTCAATGAATTTTCAGAACTACAAAAGACTCTTGTCACTTCACTGATCCAAAGTGTGAATCAATTTTTTCAAGAAGAAAAAAATATATCTATTAAAATAGAAAGTCAGAAACTTGAAAAAGATATGGAAGAAGCTGCTGAAGCAAGACAAATTCTTTTTCCTATTGCCATTGTTCAACCTAAAGTTGAAACAAGAGTTTATTTACCTAAGCATAGTAAACTCAGTGGAAGATGGTTAAATACTTTTTTGAAAGACGATCATCTTTTCTATGCTCTGGGAGAGGTTGATCTTCCTGGTGTGCAGGGAGCTTTTGTTTCATCAGTGCTTGTAAGTGCTATACACCAATTATGGCAAGATTCTCCTCAAGACCTTTTGAGTATTATTCTGCCTTGGATGGAGAATATATTATCTCCTATGAAAGCACATTCCAGTTTAAGTACAGGTGTTTTTAATTTAAAAACAAATACACTTCAGTGCATTCAAAAAGAGCATTCTGCTTTTTGGATACAGGAAGAAACGCTCCAAAAAATAGAAATTCTTCCTTATGAAATTTTTGAAAAAACTTTATCTGAAGATTTTAAACTTTTTGTTTGTACAGCTCATCGTGATCACATTTCTTATAGTGAGTTTTCTAATGAGAAAGGTAACGATTCTCACTCTTATTTTAATCTATTTACAGAGAGTTACTCTTCTTTAGAATGGTTAGAAGTGAGTGGTTTTCTTTCTACGATCAGCCTTACACCTCGTTTGAAACTGACATATGACCAAGCCCATTGAATCAAAACAAGAATACGATTTCTAAATCCAATTAAATAATAAATATGGATCAGTAACCAAGCTACCCATGCAAAAAATCCTTGAAACTTAATGCCCTTAAACTCTCCCACTGCAAGAGATCTTCCTATGGTCGCCAGTTGTCCTTTGTCCCAATAGTTAAAAGGTAAAGGTTGTTTATTTTGAGATAATCTAAGGATATTTTTTGCAGCATGGTGTCCTTGTTGAATGGCAACAGGAGCAAGTCCTGGTAAGATTTTTCCTTTTTCAGTAAAGGAGGCTTGATCTCCTACAACAAAGACCTCGGGATAATCTTTTAAAGAGAGATCAGGTTGTACGATGATTCTCCCTTGATGATCTAAGGGAACACCTAGAGATTGATTTAAAGCTGATGGACCCACTCCAGCTGCCCAGATGATATTGTGGGCATTAATTTCAAGTCCGTTTTTCAAAGTAATAGAGTTTTGAGTGACACGGGTTACAAGACTAGAAATGTAGACAGTCACTCCTAACGCTCTCAAATCTTTTAAAGCACGAGTGCTTAAAGATTCGGGGAAACTGGGGAGGATACGAGAACCACCTTCAATTAAAATCACTTGAGATTTTTTAGGATCAATATTCTTAAATTCTTGAGTTAGTGTATTTCGACTGAGTTCTGCGATAGCTCCTGCGATTTCTACACCTGTAGGTCCACCACCGATCACGATAAATGTGAGTAAAGCCTCTTTGAGTTTTTGATCTGTTTCGATCTCAGCTTGTTCGAAAGCAAGAAGAATTTTTTGTCTGATTTGAGTGGCTTCTTCTAATGTTTTCAGACCTAGAGCATATTCTTCCCAATCAGGATGATTGAAGTAATAAGTTTGAGATCCACATGCTAAAATCAAAAAATCATACTTAAGCGATCCAAAAGTTCCTTGTATTGTTTTATCAGGAAGAGAAATATTCTCTATTTTTCCAAGGATAATATTAGTATTCTCTACATTGCCTAGAATGGAACGAATCGGAGTTGCTATGTCTCCAGGACTCAAGCCAGCGGTAGCCACTTGATAGAGTAACGGTTGAAAAAGATGATGATTTCTTTGATCGATGCAGGTCACTTTAAGATTGGGAATGTTTTTAAGATGCTGAGCGGCATTTAATCCCCCAAAGCCTGCGCCTATTATGACAACGGATTTCATAATTTTAGTGATGCTCTGTGCCAACGAGCATAATCTTCAGCATAATAAGTAATGACCCCATCGGCTCCCGCTCTTCGAAAAGCATGAAGAGTTTCTAATACAGCTCTTTGTTCATCTAAGGCATTATGTATAGATGCGTAACGTAACATCGCATATTCTCCACTCACATGATAACTCACAAGGGGGATATGAACCAATGATTTTAATTTTGAGAGGATATCAAGGTAACAAACGCCTGGTTTTACAATAAGACCATCAGCTCCTTCTTTCACATCTTCTAAAGATTCACTGATCCCAATATTTTTATGTTGAGGGCTGAGTTGATAACTTTTCTTGTCTAGAGAATGGGCAGGAGCTTTAACAGCACTTCGGAAAGGTCCATAAAAGGCTGATGCGTATTTAGCGGCATAGGATAAGATCCCTGTAGAAAGAAAACCTTGAGCATCCAAAGCATTCCTAATAGCCCAAACTCGACCATCCATCATATCACTGGGGGCAATAAAGTCTGCTCCCGCTCCTGCCAATAAAAGAGACATTTTTTCTAAAGCTAAAACGGTTTTCTCGTTATCTACAAGAGAATTCTTATCTAAAATTCCGTCATGACCATGGTCTGTATAAGGATCAAGAGCAACGTCTGCAAAGATCACAGCTTTTGGGTTAGTTTTTTTAATAATATCAATTGCTTTTGGAATAAGTCCTCGGGGATTTAAAGATTCTGTTCCTGAGGCATCTTTTTTGTCTGTGGAAGGAAATAAGACAAAACAATGTAAATCAAGGTGGGATAGAGTTTTTATTTTTTGGGGTAAATCCAATAAAGAATAGATAGACATACCTGGAAGTTCAGGATGAATAAAAGTGCTTTCACCTATGAATAAAGGACATATGAGGTGTTGAGGAAAAAAAAATACGTCTTCTAAAAGATGACGAAGTACGGGATGATTTCTCCATCGGCGGAATCTTAAGATGTTCATTTTTTTGCTTCCTTGCTTGAGTGTGTTAAATTATATCTATATTTTAAGGGTTTAGACCATGACCTTAGTTCCCATTGTTGTAGAACAAACTCCACGAGGAGAAAGATCATATGATGTATGGTCAAGACTCCTTAAGGATAGAATTGTATTTTTAGGTACACCCGTTGTAGATGAAATTGCTAATCTGATTGTAGCTCAGTTTCTCTTTCTAGAATCACAAGACCCTCAAAAAGATATTCACTTTTATATTAACAGTCCAGGAGGGAGTATCACCGCAGGCATGGCTATATATGATGCTATGCAAGTGATTAAGCCTCATATCAGAACATATTGTCTGGGACAGTGTGCAAGTATGGGAGCCTTACTTTTGGCCAGTGGACATCCTGGTAAACGCTTTGCACTTCCTAATAGCCGGGTGATGATTCATCAACCCCATGGGGGAGCTGGTGGTCAAGCAACGGATATTGCTATTCAGGCCAAAGAAATCTTAAAGTTAAAAGAAAGATTAAATAAAATTTTAGCGATGCACACTCAAAAAACCTTTGAACAAATCCAAGAGGATGGAGACAGAGACTATTTTATGAGTGCTGAAGAAGCTAAGAATTATGGTATCGTGGATGAAATTATACTTCCTCAAGCGGGGAAGACAGGATTTACAGGACTTTAAAGGAGGCTTTCCATGAGCAGTACAGGTCGAGGAACAAATGTCCACGGGTTAAATTGTAGTTTCTGCGGTAAAAGCCAAAGAGAAGTCAAAAAGCTCATTGCCGGTCCTGGAGTTTACATCTGTGATGAATGTATTGAACTCTGTAATGAAATTATTGAAGAAGAAATTGAAAAAGTTGAAGGATCTGCAAAATTTAAATCCTTACCCATTCCTACTGAAATCAAAAGAGTTTTAGATGATTTTGTGATCGGTCAAGATAGAGCTAAGAAAGCTTTATCCGTTGCTGTTTACAATCATTATAAGCGTATAGAACACACATCTAAAGTTTCTAAAGATGATGTAGAACTATCTAAAAGTAATATCCTACTCATAGGTCCCACAGGTTGTGGTAAAACACTTCTCGCCCAAAGTATGGCAAGAATTCTTCAGGTTCCTTTCACCATTGCGGATGCTACCAATCTTACAGAAGCCGGATATGTCGGTGAAGATGTCGAAAATATCATTTTAAATCTTCTTCAAGCATCTGATTTTGATGTAGAACAATGCCAAAAAGGTATCGCTTATATAGATGAAATCGATAAGATCGCCAGAAAAGGTGAAAACGCTTCCATTACCCGGGATGTATCTGGAGAAGGAGTTCAACAAGCTCTCTTAAAAATTCTAGAAGGTACAGTGGCTAATGTTCCTCCTCGAGGAGGAAGGAAACACCCTCAGCAAGAATTTCTACAAGTGAATACCACAAACATACTCTTTATCTGTGGAGGGGCTTTTGCTGGAGTGGAAGAGATCATCCGTGCCCGGGTAGAAACCTCTACACTAGGCTTTGGAGTTGATGTTAAAGGTAAAAGTCAGATGAGTGTATCTGATCTCTTTTCTAAAATTAGAGTAGAAGACTTAATGAAATTTGGGATGATCCCAGAATTTCTAGGAAGATTACCTATCATAGTGACCCTAAATGAATTGGATGAAGAGTCTCTTGTAAAAGTTCTCACTGAACCTAAAAATGCACTGACTCGTCAATACAAAAAGCTTTTTGGAATTGAGAATATAGAACTCATCATTCTTCCAGAAACACTGACAGCTATTGCCAAAGAAGCCATCAAACGCAAAACAGGTGCTCGAGGACTAAGAGCCATCATGGAAGATATTATGTTAGAAAGCATGTTTGAAATTCCTGGCTTAAAAAATGTAAAGTCTATGACATTGATTCCTGAATGTGTTTCTGAAGGCAAGGCTCCTTTATTAGAATATCATTCTCCAGAGACACTCACGGCAGTTCCTGTGGCTGTGGCTGGACCCGCAGCTCAAGCTGTTGTTCCACCTAAAACTGGATTTTTTTCAAAGACAAAGAAATCTTAAGAATCTATAATAACTAGAATAATTGGTGACAGGAGGCGGACTTGAACCGCCGACCTAAGGATTATGAGACCTTCGCTCTAACCACCTGAGCTACCCTGCCTTAGTCTTTTTATGAAGGAATCTTGCTTATTTTGCAAGGATCATCTCTTTCTTCGATTATTTTCAAAATTTCATTGAGAGTTATTATAAAAATTGGATCTTGGTCTAGAGGTTGTTTTTATGTCTAGTGAAGCTCTAGATTAAATTTGAAGAGAAAGTTTTTAACTTTTTCTTAGAATGTAAGAAAACTTCTACAAAGTTTTATAAATCATTTTGACTCTGTTCGGAAAAACTGTGGAGTAGATTTTCGGAAAGACTAGGATCCTGACCTATTGTAATAACAGGTTGGCGTGGGACCCATGAGATAAAACGAAAACTCGAAAACTTAATAAAATTGGGTAATTGCTCGACCCCCCTCACTGAGGTAACGAGAAAAATTTTGACAGATAGAGAAATTCAGTTACATTAGCAGGATGAAAAACAGGCCTGATATCAAAGAACTAACCGCAGGGGAACTCAGAAACTCATATGTGGAATTGTGGGAAG
>CANGWC010000036.1 GCA_947457515.1 Silvanigrellaceae bacterium | reverse complement strand
TTTTAATGAACTATTTTTTAAGCTTATTTTTAAAGAATAACTTAATTTTGTTCTATTTGATTTTAGATTTTAAGTAACTAAAAAACAATAGAATTTGCGATCACAATATTTGCTTTAAGTCAAAAAAAATTTTCATGAGGTGGCCCTGGGTCTTATTCATATCTTTAAACCAATTGATTATCAAAATAATTTCACTTACCCTACTTTCGCTATCGCAAGATATGCTGAAGCTTATCCCGAGTTCTTTTTTATTCTGCCTTTTAATTGGTCTTCTGATTTATAAAGGCATGCAATCCATGAAGAAATTAAAATTTTATTTTTTTATTATCAGCAGCTTAATTGCAATAACTCCATTTTTATCAGTTTATGCTAGTTACCTATCTTCATCAGAAATGTCAGAAGATTATAAACAATATCTTCTTAACTTAGAGCAAGAAATCAGTCGTCTAGAAAAACATCCTTTTGAGTATTATCAAGTCTCAAAAATACATGAATATTCAATAGGGCATTGGGCTATTTACCCTAATTTAGATCCAACGGAGATCCTGAAGAATTTAGTCTTTATGTTGCATGGTTATATTCGTATGCTCTCTGCTCATAAGGAACATCCTGAATCTGGAGAGATAATAGGTAAGCTTATCAAACAAATCATCAAGATTAACAGATCTATTCGATTACTCTCCCGTCAAGAAGATAAAGATTTTTTATCTCAAAATAATGAAAAAGATAGATTCTATTATAAATTAAGAAGAATACTCGAACTTTACAACATTGAAAAACTTACAAAACAGACACATCAGATCTTAGAAAATTCCTATGATAGTCGATATGGTAAACCACTTAGTTACGAAGAACTTTTTGAGAGATCGAAAGATTTTCCTTCTGAAAAATTTAAAGTCAATCCGGATGAAGCCGCTGCATATATAGATGCCCTACCTAAGTCACAAGATGCTGGTTTAATTAACATTCAACAATTAATAAATACTGAAAAATATGGTTATACGTCATGGATAATTCAGGAAAATTGTCCAGATGGATTTGGAAAATCTTTCTTTCTCTATCTTTCGCATTTTCATCCAGATAATTTTTCAACAATGCCGGAAACCAAGTAAGAGATAATCCATGAAGAAATTTAAGAGTTTGTTTTTTATCATCAATATCTTAACTGCAATAATACCAATTTCATCTATTTATAGTAACGATAACAATCTCAAGATCAGAGAAGAGGTCATCTCTTTTCAAAAACATCCTTTTATTTACTCTAATACAGTAACAGCTCTGATGTGTTCGATAGATAAATGTTTAACAACAGAAAGTTCAGATCCAACAGACTTCATAAATAATTTAAGCCAGTTATTGAGTGATTATATTTATATGATTTCTCATCAGAATAATTTAGAGTCAGGAAATGAAATAATACAACTGTTAGAAGGGGAAATCAGGAAACTTAATGCAACTCAGGAACTTATCACTGACTTAAAACAGCAGAGTGAATTTTTTGAACAGGATCAAAAGACAGTGATGAGTATGGCATGTTTTAAGATTATGCGAATCCTAAAACGATATAAGTTAAAAAAAATCTTCAAAAAAGCACATAAAATCTTAGAAACATCTTATAATCAAGCAAAAGGTAAACCTTTGAGTTATCAAGAGCTCTTCTTAAAGGCAGAATTATTTGGTGGAGCAGACAAAAAAGAAGGATATCAAATTCTAAATTTTTTCTCTCAAATTATAGAATCACAGGATGCCGGACTCATTCGTTTCAGTGAATCAGTAGAATATAAACACGAGAAATTAGGAGGATACCTTACAA
Organism: Silvanigrellaceae bacterium; assembly: GCA_947457515.1. Taxonomy (GTDB): domain Bacteria; phylum Bdellovibrionota_B; class Oligoflexia; order Silvanigrellales; family CANGWC01; genus CANGWC01. The sequence continues at coordinate 9,696 of CANGWC010000036.1, read as the reverse complement.
TTTCAGAATCTTCCCAAGAAGGAGCGGAGTCTTTCACAATAGATTTTGATCTCCAAAGAAGATCTACCCCTTAGGCAGCTTAATTTGAGTCTTATCTAAGATCTCCTGAGCTCTTTGAATCAAAGAAGCAGGAAGACCAGCATCCTTGGCCACATGGATCCCATAGCTTTTTTGGATGCCACCAGTCATCAAACGATAAGTGAAAACAGGCGATGGATTCTCTAGAACTTCCATATGCATTCCTTGGATCCCTGAAAATCTTTTAGTCAGAGTCAAAAGCTCATGATAATGCGTGGAAAATAAGATTCTTCCCCCGATATGTTCATAAAGATATTCCAGCAAGGAAAGAGCTAAAGCCATACCATCACTGGTGGAAGTGCCTCTTCCCACTTCATCAAACATCAGAAGACTTTGAGATGTGGCAAAGTTAAGAATATCAGCTGTTTCTTTCATTTCTTGCATGAAAGTCGATCTTTTCTGAGAAGGATCATCTCCAGATCCAATCCGGGAATAGATCCCATCACAAGGGCTGCAATAAGCTTCATGACAGGGAAGAAAGCTTCCCATTTGATAAAGAACCTGTGTGACTCCTATTTGTCTCATAAGGGTACTTTTGCCACCCATATTAGGCCCGGTGATCAAAAGAATGGGAGTATCTTGTTGAAGAGCAAAAGACATGAAGGGAAGGAAGGAAAGTTTCCCAAAAGAAATATTATTAGGGATGTATGTCTTCCAATGCTTCTTAAAAACAGGATGAAAAGCATTTTTGATAGCTAATACAGGTTCTTTTAAAGAATGAGGTCGACTCCAACCATTTTGTAATGCCACAAGAGCTAAACTTGTAGTCATATCCAGAGAAGAGATCTGATGAATACAGGAAATCAAAAGATCATAATTCTCAACAATCGCTTGTTGAAGAGATCCTAGGATCTCTTTTTGAAGCTGAGAAAGTTCATGACTGGCGGAATGAATTTTAGCTTCTAAAGCTTTCAATTCCCGAGATGTGTAACGTTTACAGTTAATTAAACTTTGAATCAAAATAAAATGAGAGGGAGCTAGATGAGCTTTTCCCATGGGAAGTTCAAAGGCGAAACCTTGAGATCGGTTTTGACGTATTTTTAATAAAGGAAGAGTTTTTTGTTCTTTGAGGAGAAGCTCTTCTATAAAAACATGACCTTGATTTTGAAGAGAGGATAATTCATCCCATTGAGGATAGTATCCGCTACTTAAAAGACATTCTTTAGTATTAATAGGTTCAAAAAGAGTGATAAGTTGAGAAAGAGAATCAGTGGTTACTTTATCCCAATGAAGAATGTCTTTTAAAGAGATCATTTTTGAAAGACATGTTTTGAGTGCAATATAGAGATTTGCATCTAGGGAACCTAAGAAAATACGGAGAGCGATTTTTTCAGTATCTAAAGGATTTCGAATTTTTTGACGGCAATCATAAAGGTTATCTGTATTTTGAGACCAATTTTGAACCTCATCTAAAGACTTTTCGATTTCATTAATAGAACGTAACGGATACATCATCCTTTGTCCTAAAAGACGTCCCCCTCCTGGTGTGAGAGTCTGATTCATAAAATCAAACAATGTATTCGATCTTTTGCCTTGAAGATTTTCAAAGAGTTCAAGATTTCTTTGAGTCACACTGTCGATAAAACAAAAGTTCTGAGGATGATAAACATCAGCTTTTTGAAGCTTTAACAGAGGGTAATATTGTTTAAGGTAATATTCTAAGTAACTTAAAGAAAGATTTTCGCTTTCACTATCTACCCATTTAGGTAACGAACTGATACGAATATAAGGAAACTCTTGTTTTAAAGAATTTTTGAGTACAGATGAAGTGATCAGTTCCTTTAAAGAAAGTTTTCTCACTTCTTCTTTTAAATAGTTTAAATGCAATGGTTTTGTGATTTTTAACATACCCGTGGAGAGATCAGCTACAGATAGAAGATAATCTCCTTTTTCATTTTGAGTCACAGCTCCGAGAAAAGAGCCTAAAATAGGTTCATCATCTAAAAGATCTCCAGGACAGGAGGGAGAAAGAACTTCTACGATCTTACGCGTCATAAGAGTTTTAGAGAGATCGGAATCTTCTACCTGATCGCAAACAACAACTTTAAATCCTTGAAGAATACATTTTTTCAGAGCGTTTCGATAAGTGACAACCGGAACACCGGCCATGGGCACAGGATTTGAAGAAGATTTATCCCTAGATGTGAGAGTGATCTGAAGAATATGGGATGCAATGATGGCATCTGTTCCAAATAATTCAAAGAAGTCACCTAATCTAAAGAAGACAAGACAATCTTGGTTGTTTTCTTTAGCAGCAACAAATTGCTGGAGCATAGGAGTTTGGGATTGATTTGCATGAATGCCAAAGGGATTCTCAGCGATTTCAATGGATCTGAGAATCGTGTTTCTGAGATCTTCTGGGAAGGACTCCCAATGGCTTAAAGAACTAAAAACAATAGGATAAAGATCCATATTGTTTTATTTTTTACGGATACGAATCGATTTTGGTGTGACTTCGATCCATTCGTTATCAGCAATCCAGTCTAAAGCTCTTTCTAAAGTGAACTTCTGGATAGGAGTTAACTTAATATTTTCATCTGTTCCTGCAGATCTCATGTTAGTGAGTTTCTTTTCTCTACAGGTATTCACATGAAGATCATTTTCACGATTATGTTCACCAATAACCATTCCTTCATACACAACTTCTCCAGGAACAATAAAGAGTTTACCTCTTTCTTCTAAGGTACCTAGAGCATAGATTGTTGTGTTTCCAGTTCTATCAGAGATAAGAGCTCCGTTAATACGGGTGGGGAAATCACCATGATAAGCTTCGAAGCATTCAAAGTAACTAGACATGAGGCCTTCACCTTTAGTGTCTGTCATAAATGCACTTCTGTACCCGAGTAAGCCTCGTGTAGGAATACGGAATTCTAAACGCATACGTCCACTGGAGAAAGGTTCCATGGAAGTCATTTTTCCTTTTCTTAAGGAAAGTTTTTCGGTAACTACACCCACAGCTCCTTCAGGAATATCAAGAACAACTCTTTCAATAGGTTCTTGACCATCTTGTAAGATAACTCTAGGACGACCTACCATACATTCTCCGCCTAAACGACGAAGATTTTCAATCACAATGGCAATTTGAAGTTCACCCCGGGCACTTAATGCAAAGATTTCAGGCTGTTCTGTTTCTCCAATACGAAGAGACACATTGTGTTGTCCTTCTTTAATTAAGAAGTCATGAAGATTTCGGCTGGTAAAGTATTTACCTTCTTTTCCGGATAAAGGAGAAGTATTCACAGAGACTTCCACGGTCACTGTAGGAGGATCTACAACAATTCTAGGAAGAGGTTGAGTGGTTGCGGACTCTCCAATGGTATCTCCAATGGTGAGATCTTCTGTACCACAAGCAATGATTGCAATATCTCCTGCTGAAAGCTCTTCAACTTCTTGTTGAGCTAACCCTTGGTAGCAACGAAGATTGATGATCTTAACAGGATTGATCTGATTTTCTTTTATGATCACAGCAGGTTGATTTTTTCTGAAGGTGCCTTCTTCAATACGACCAATGGCCAATCTTCCTAAATAAGAATTGTAGGAAAGATTATTAATCAAAAACTTGCCTTCTCCCTCAGGTTTAACAGGAGGAGGAGGAATGTGTTCTGTGATGATTTCAAAAAGAGGCTCTAGAGTTCCGCCTTTTTCTGTAGAAGATCGAGAGCACCAGCCATCCCTTCCTGAAGCATAAAGAATCGGGAAGTCTAACTGACTGCTATCTGCAGAAAACTCTAAGAAAAGATCACTGACCATATCCTCAACTTCAGAGATACGAGCATCAGCTCTATCAACTTTGTTGATCATAAGAATCATAGAAATGTTTCTTTGAAGCGCTTTTTGAAGAACAAACCGAGTTTGAGGTAATGGACCTTCAGAAGCATCTACTAAGAGAACAGCTCCGTCTACCATCATAAGGCTTCTTTCAACCTCACCGCCAAAATCCGAGTGTCCTGGAGTATCTACAAGATTAATTTTATAATCTTTATACATCAAAGAGCAGTTTTTCGCGGCAATGGTAATACCACGTTCTTTTTCAAGATCCATGTTATCCATGACGCGCTCAACAGCAGCGGCGTGGGCACTGAAAGTGCCTGATTGTCTTAAAAGACCATCGACAAGGGTTGTTTTGCCATGGTCAACATGGGCAATAATGGCTACGTTACGAATTTTTTGTGATTGCATAGGGGTATAATATGAATAAGGGTGATACGTTGTGGTTTCAAAATATTTTAAAAAATATGCAAAACGGACTTCAATCTAACACAGGTGATGCCTACACATCAATGTATGTTTTAAGAGATACTCATGAAATCTTTTTAGAAGACATTTGTGAAAAGCTAAAACATCACATAGATTTCCTAAATAGCGAACTGAATTATCCAGAAGCTCTTTTCCGTCTTTTCCGCTTAGGAGCTGCACAAAAAGGAGTTTTGCTCCTGAGAGGAAAGGATAAATTAGTTGTTGCTTCAGAGGGTTTAAAAGTTCATCTTAAGATCGTAAGAATTCAATCTTACGGTGAAAATGTGATCAAACAATTTATCATTGAGACCCGTTGGAATGAGTGGGGAACAACACATTTTTGGTGTTCCACAACAGAACAACCTATCAATGCTGATCTTCTGATTACAGAATATATAGCCCCCTTTCTTATGAGCGGAAGTCTTTGGTATGAAAGAAATTCTCAATTCTAAAATCACTTCTGCCCAATATCCTGAAAAATCTTTAGTTCTCAACTCCCAGGAAATCCTTAAAGATTATTACACAGCACATCTCAGCAGAAGTTTGAGTCACCTCGGAAGAAGAGAAGTCTTTACCGGGAAAGCAAAATTTGGAATTTTTGGTGATGGAGTCGAAGTTCCTCAGCTTGCTATGGCTCATGTTTTCCAAGAAGGAGACTTTCGATCGGGATATTACCGGGATCAGACCTTTATCCTAGCTTCTGGGATAGCCACACCGGAAAATCTTTTTTCTCAACTTTATGCAGATCAAGCTCATGATATTTTTTCTCGTGGTCGGAGTATGAACTCTCATTTCTCCACTTCATTTATTGATAAAGATCTCGAAAAACACAAAAACTCCTCTTCAGACATCTCTCCTTCTTCAGGACAAATGCCTAGAATGTTAGGACTAGCTTATACCTCCAAAATTCTTCGTTCCTGGGGCCAAAAAGATGATTCAGTCACCTATGGAACCATTGGAGACGCCGCGACCAGTGAAGGAGCTTTTTGGGAAACTTTAAATGCAGCATCTCTTCTTCAAGTGCCCCTTGTCATTGCCATTTGGGATAATGGTTATGGAATCTCTGTTCCCACATCTTTACAAACAGTGCATGGAAGTATTTCTAAGGCTCTAGAAGGTTTTGCTCCCCATCTCCAAATCTATAAGGTTAAAGGATATGACTATAAATCTTGTCTTGAAGCATTCTTTGAAGCAGATATCTATGCCCGGGTACACCACAAACCTTGTTTGATTCATGTGACAGATCTTACCCAGCCTTTTGCTCATTCTAGCAGTGGAAGTCATGAAAGATATAAATCAGAAGAAAGACTCACCTGGGAGAAAGACAATGATTGTCTCATTCATTTTAAACAATGGATCTTAGATCAAGGCTTTGCTTCTCTAGAAGATTTAAATCAAATCCAAACGAAAGCTTATGAAGAAGCTATAAATTCTCGAAATGAGGCTTGGAGAAAGTACGAACTTCAAAAAATAGAAATAGAAGATAAACCCAGTTCTCTTAAAGCATATTTCCAAAAATCTAGACTTAATCTTCTTAAAAACTCTCAAAGTTCAGTAGAACAAATTCAAAACATAACATCTCAATATTTAGAGCATAAACAGTCCTATTCTTCAGAACTTACCTGTTCTGAGGATAATATTTTTATTCAGGAAGATCCTATATTTACATCGGAATCTATGGATGGCCGTAAGATTCTTGTGCATCTTTTTGATTCTCTTCTCAAAAGAAATTCTAAAGTTCTTATTTTTGGAGAAGATGTTGGTAAATTAGGGGATGTTAATCTTGTTTATGAAGGACTTCAGTCTAAATATGGCGAAGATAGGATCATTGATACAGGGATCCGGGAAAATACACTCATAGGACAAGGAATAGGCTGTGCTCTTCGTGGATTAAGACCCATCGTAGATATTCAATACATTGATTATCTTGTCTATGCTCTCAGCACGCTTACAGATGATCTGGCTACATTATCTTACCGCACCGTAGGACAACAAAGAGCCCCGGTGATCATCAGAACTAAAGGACATCGTTTAGAAGGAATATGGCACTCAGGTTCTCCCATGAGTATGATGTTATCTTCCATGAGAGGAATTTATCTCTGTGTTCCCCGTAATATGGTTCAAGCTGCAGGATTTTATAACACACTTCTGACCTTAGAAACCCCAGGGATAGTCGTAGAAGTTCTGAATGGCTATAGGCTTAAAGAAGTTCTCCCTGAAAATATAGACACTTTTAAAGTGCCACTTGGGACTCCCGAATGTCTCAAAGTGGGGAAAGATATTACCATCATCACTTATGGAGCTTGTTGTAAAATAGCTCTAGATGCAGCTTCTTTCCTAGAAGAAAACCTTAATATTCAATGTGAAGTTTGGGATATTCAAACATTATGGCCATTAGACTCTAAGAATATCATTCTCCCATCTCTTCAAAAAACAGGAAAACTCATCATTTTAGATGAAGATGTACCTGGGGGAGCTTCAGCTTACATATTAGATCGATATCTAAAAGAGTCTTTTCATATTCTTAAAAAAGCACCTATATGCATTACAGGAACAGAGCATAGAACTCCCTATGGTTCCGACGGTGACTATTTTTGTAAGCCTCAAGTAGATGATGTGCTTGAGAAATGTTTAGAGCTGCTTGAGCCAATTTGATAAATTTTCTTGCAATGAGTCTTTCCCATTATAAATAAAATAATGATAGCGGGAGGAGTCTGGGAATATTTTTTCTAGATATTTGGCTTGATTTTTAAGATATCTTGCTAAAAGAAACATCAGAAAAGGTTTTCTTTTGATCATTTCTTTCTTTTGATTATGAGTAAAATATTCTGTGTCTTGACAGTGAGAGCACGTATTTTCTGTATCCTCTAAATTTTCTGAATCGTGTAAGGGTAGCACTTCTGCGTAACCTGAAGAAAAAAATTTTTTATAATCAAAAGGAAAAAGTTTTAAACTTAAGGAAACTATTTTTTCAGGATCTGAGGAAATAATATAAATAGGAAGAGGTTTAATGTCTTCTGTATAGGAATCTCTAAGAATCTTTAAAAAATCTTGAGAAGTGACATGCATGCCTTTAAAAATAAGAATATTTGATGAGGTTATTTCTTTTTCAACCAAGGAAGGGTGTAAAATTTCATTATCAGGAAAATCAAGATATCTAAATCTTTCATGAGAAGAAAGAGCATCAAATATTCTAGGTAACAGGTCAGGGTTAAATGAAGAAGACAGATATTCAGTTGGGTAGTCTTTATAGACAGGAAGAATTTCCCTAAGTCCTTGAATAATAAGTGTTTTTGAAGAACGTTCCATAATTCGAGCAACGGAATCATGAAAATGATTTATTAACTTTGAATAGTCTTGTTCTCTGAAGGTATCAGAAGAGTATTGAGCAATTATAGAAAGGGGATAATTTTTAGATAAAGATTTCAGGCTCAAAAAAGAATGGCTGATTTGATGTTTATTGAGTAATTGCTCAGTTAAATAGCGAATCACAGTTTCTTGAGGACCTTCAAATCCAGGAATTAAAATAATTCCTTTATAGGGAACAATTTGAGAAAAAGCAGATGAAAATAAAAAGATGATTAAAGTTGTAAAAATACTGAGCATAAGATCTTTAAATAAAGGTGAAAGATATTTTTTACCAAGGTTTAGTTTAAAAGCAAATCTTTTAGAAAATTCATCATAAATGCTCGATAGAAACATTGAAATAAAGAAATAGATGCTAATTCATCAATGATAGGCCTTAAGAGAAGAGATGGATAATTTTCACTGATTTCATGGTAAAAAGCATGATTTCCATCCAAGTTTGCAGGTATTTCTAAGTTATCAGACAACGCTAAAAAAGGTTCCACAAAAATAGATAAAAAATCTAACTGAGGATTTTTTATAAAATTCAAGACATCATCATTTAATTCATTAATGATAATAATATCTTCCCCAAATGAATTGAGAGTCTGTAAAGATAAATTAAGAACAGGGGTTATTCGAGAGGAAGAATTATCATGAGCTTTCATAAATTTTATGAAAGCTTTAGAGGCTTCATCAGTATATCTAGGATTATTGCTTTTAATCAAAACAATGAGTTTAGGAGAAACATTTTCAGGGGAAAAGCTTTGAGCCACTAGGGGGAAAAGGATAATCAAAAAAGATAAAAACTTCATCTCAGCTCAGATAATAAATAAAAGTTTATCCTAGTTTAAATGAATTATTTAGTCATCCACTTATTTAAAGCTGATTCAAGATCTGAAGGGAGAGATGTTTCAAAATCATGATCATCAGTATTATCAAAATCAATGATTTGAATATTCAAATCACTGTCTTCCCTAAGATAATCAGATATATGCTCAGGAAGATGCCTAAGATAGTGTGACAAAGCCTCCATTTGTTCAGGCTTAAGACTCAACATGGCTGCAACTTGTTCTTCCATAGGTGAATCACTTGTGCCAGCGTTTCTCTTCGTAGCACGATCTCTTTTGCGAGATCTTTGTATAGCAGTTTCCAAATCACCTTTAATATTAAGTATGAGAATCGAGGGTCTTTCCCCAGTTGGTGTTTTTAAATCAAGACTTTTTAGAGTTTTGAACATTTCTCTTGATGCGACTTGAAGTCCGTCAATAATGATAACAGGTTTACGTACAATAGGTTTTGGGATGTTATCTTCATTTAATTTTTCAAGCATGCCATAAAGATACTGCGCATAATGGAACTCATGTTTTGAACTCATAACTTCGAAGAAATTGGTTAACAGATTCCAGTTAATAGAGTCTTCTGATTCCCAAGTAGGTTGACCTTTATAATGAGGAAGATGATGTAATCTTAAGTTAGAAAAACCCAACTTCCCGTGTTCCTTTAAGAATAAATCAATAGATTCTATAACGAGTTCTTTGCTATTATTTAAGAATAATGTTGGGTTTCTATAAAAAGCAACACCCCATGCACCATCACGATAGAAAGAATCTAAGGGAAGAGTTTGAGCAGATAAATTTAGATGACTTAACAAATAACGTATAATGGCATCAGTAATTGTTGTTTTTCCAATACCACTGATACCAGCAGGAAGAATTAGATACTCAGAATCTATTGTTATACTTAACCCAAGGGAAGGTATGCTAAGTGCTAAAACATATATTAAAAATTTATTTATCATCAATACTTAATAAACAAATCAATAAAAAGGATCAAGGGGTATTATTGAATCTTCCTAAGCCATTCATGCAAAGCAATCTGAAGGTTCGCATTATCAAAAAAAGGTAACTGCTCGACCCCCCTAAATCCTTTGTAAATTGCTGATATTAAAATATAAAATTTTATTCGATATATTTAAAAATATTTTATAAACATCTCCATAGCCTTTTAAAATATGGATCACTAAAAATTCGCATG
>CANGWC010000035.1 GCA_947457515.1 Silvanigrellaceae bacterium | reverse complement strand
GTTAATGTTTCTGTTACTATTTCCATGGCGTAATTCCTTGTTTTTATTCAATTATGGTTTTACGCTGCTTCTTTCCTTAAATCAATTTCTCTTTATCTTGTTTTCTGATCTTCAGGATTTTTCTCAAACACCAAATTTGGTATTAACTCAAGACTTTACAATGAGCTGTATGATTTAACTTATGAACCTTTAGAAGAGTTGTGAAAGACTAGGGTCATCAAATACATAAATCTATTTATTGTACTTTATTTTTTGTATGCGTATCTGTAAACTTTGATATCTCTCAAAACCTATTTTAATATGAACTTTCATTAATAAATTCTAAAATCATTATCGAAAGTCTTTACACTAAACTTGGTGATCTCATGAAAGAGACAGAGATTGAAATTTTTGAATTCAATAGTGAAATCAAAAATTGAAAAAACTTATATTTTGAAACTATAACTTTAAATTAATGATTTCTAATCAAAATGAGTTGTTCTGAACCTTGTCTTTCGATCAACATAATCAGTTCTTTATTCTTAGATGCTTTTAAGATTTTTTCTGCATCTTTCACTGTTTTAACTTTCTGACGATTCAATTCTATGATCACATCACCCCGTTGAAGACCTGCAGCTCCTGCAAGACTTTCTTGTAAAACAGATAGGACTACAAGACCTTGTTTTGAAAGAATTCCAAATCTTTGTTTAAGTTCTGGAGTGAGAGGTTCTAAACGAACACCAAATTCACCTGTAGGAGATGAACCATTCTTCTCTTGGTGTTCTCGAGGATTATCTCCAAACTTCTTTAAAGTCTCTTCGTTAAATTCCATAACTTGGATCTTAATGTTTTGGTTTTTGCCATCACGAATAATACCTATATCAAGAGTGTCTCCTGGTTTGGTAAAAGTGACTCTTGATTTCAGTTGTGAAGCTTTTTGGATGGGAGATCCATTGACTGATACAATCACATCATAAGGCTTAAGACCTGCTTTAGATGCTGGAGAATCAGGAATAACTTGACTGACAATAGCTCCCTGTTGAGATTCTGAAAGACCTAAACTCTTTAAAGTATCTGGACTCCAATCTTTAAGATCTCCCATGGTGATACCAACAAATCCCCTGGTGACTTTACCTTCATTTATGAGAGCTTCAGAAGCTGCTCTGGCCATATTTGAAGGAACAGCAAAACCGATTCCTGCAAAATTGCCTGTACGAGAAAGAATGGCTGTATTAATGCCGATCACTTCTCCATCAAGATTGAGTAACGGACCACCGGAGTTTCCAGGGTTAATAGCTGCATCTGTTTGAATCAGACTTCCAATACTGCCACCCACGACATCACTTTCTCTTCCTAGAGCACTGACGACTCCTACGGTAAGAGTTTGAGGAAGTTCAAAAGGTGCTCCTAAAGCAACGACCCAGTCTCCCACTTCCATACGATCGGAATCTCCAAAACTCACTTGTTTTAGATTCATAGGAGTGAATTTCTCCAGTTTAAGAACAGCAACATCTAGATTTTTGTCTGTACCTTTAACTTCAGCTTTAAATTTACGATCATCAAAAGTCACTACAAGGATACTATCTGCATCTTCTACAACATGATTATTGGTAACAACATATCCTTCTTTAAGGTCCACAATAAAACCTGATCCGGCTCCTTGTTGAATTCCTTTACGTTGCTTTCCACCGCCACCGGGTGCTCCACCAGGAGGGGGCATAAAAGGAAAGAAGAAGTCATCAAATGGGAATGGAGATTGTCTTTGAGTCACTGCTTTTTGGACTTCAATGTAAGCAAGAGCAGGTCTTGCATGCTTTGCAATATTCACAAACACTTTAGAGAAAGCTTTTAAAGTACGAACATCTGCTTCTGTATTGGGAGGAGGAATGTGTTCTGTATCTGGAAGACGATATCCCTTGGCTCCATAAGCACTCAAAGAGTCTGAAACGAAATGAAGTTTTTCAGGCATGAAAAATACAATCAGAAACGAGACCATTCCAAATAATGCACTCAAAGTGATTATGGAAAAAATAAAAGCTTTAAATTGATTTTTCATATGTATTCCTTATGAGACAGATTCAAAAATACCAGCAGCACCCATTCCTACGCCAATACACATTGTCACCATGGCATATCTTTGTTGTCTTCGTTTAAGAGCATGTACCGCTGTCACTGTTTTAATTGCGCCAGTAGCACCTAAAGGATGACCTAAAGCAATAGCTCCTCCTAAAGGATTTACTTTACTAGGATCTAACCCAACTTCTCGGATCACTGCAAGAGATTGAGAAGCAAAAGCTTCATTAAGTTCAATCCAATCGATATCTTGAAGTTTTAAACCTGTTCTTTCAAGAACTTTAGGAATCGCTAAGATAGGACCTATTCCCATGATTGCCGGAGGAACTCCTGCAATGCTGAATCCTAAGAATCTTGCCATAGGTGTGAGGTTATATTTTTTAAGAGTTTTCTCATTACAGATAAGAACCGCTGCTGCACCATCACTCATTTGGGAACTATTTCCAGCAGTGACACTTCCCTTTAAAGAGAAGGCTGGTTTTAATTGACTTAAAGATTCTAAAGTAGAATCTTTTCTAGGACCTTCATCCTCGGAAATTGTGACTTGTTGAATCCCTGCAGGAGTTCTCGTATTGATTGTCATAGGAACAATCTCTGACTTGAATTCTTCCTTTGCTGCAAGAGCTTTCAAATGACTTTCCAAAGAGAACTTATCTTGATCTTCCCGAGAAACATTATATTTATGGGCTACATTCTCTGCAGTGATCCCCATTCCTAAGACAATCTCCGGTTTCTTCTCAAAAACAAGAGGACTAAAGCGAGGATGATTTCCTACCATAGGAATTAAGCTCATACTCTCAACTCCACCGGCTACGATCAGATCGCACTCTCCTAGACGAACACGATCTGCAGCAATGGCCACAGCTTGAAGACCTGAGGAACATAATCTGTTCACGGTAAACCCGGGAACATGATCAGGATATCCAGCTAAAAGAGATCCTATTCTCCCAATATTCATTCCTTGTTCACCTTCAGGCATAGCACATCCTACGATCACATCTTCAATAGATGGGATCAATTCTGGATGAGACTTTACAAGACTCTCAAGAACATGAGCTAAAAGATCTGTAGAAGAAGTGTTTCGAAAACCGCCTCGGTGAGCCTTTCCAATTGGGGTTCTCACCGCATTAACAATATAAGCATCTTGCATAATCTTCTCCTAGTTACGTAAAGGTTTGCCAGTGGAAAGCATATGTTCCATACGCTTTTGTGTTTTTTCAGTGGAAAGAAGTTCTAAAAAGAATTCTCTTTCCTTTTGAAGAAACCATTTCTCAGGAACTTGAGCTCCCTCTGGGAATTCACCCCCAGTGAGAACCATCGCTACCGCAGATGCTATTTTAACATCATGTTCCGAAATAAATCCTCCTTCTTTCATGTTAAGAATTTGGGCTTTAACGGCACCATAAGCTCCTTCCCCGGAAACAGTGATAGGACTGTTAGGAAGAATAGGTCTTTTACCTGTAGCTATCAGTGCTTGTGCTTCCATATGAGCAGCATAAAGAAGTTCTTTAGGGTGAAAGATAATTGCTGTTTCTTCTTTCACGTATCCCCATTTTCTCACTTCGAATGCACTCTTACTGACTTGTGCCATAGAAACATTCATAAAAGACTCTTGGATATTCTTGAAGATATCCCCACCTTTATCCGATGCTCTCCGTGCGAGTTCTTTACATCCACCACCGGCAGGAAGGATACCAACACCCACTTCCACAAGACCTTGGTATGTTTCTAAATGTAACACTGCTTTCTGACAGTGCATGACAAACTCACATCCTCCACCCAAAGCTAAACCAGATACCGCTGCCACTGTAGGAACTGAACTGTGTTTGAGTCTTAAAGACACAGTCTGAAAAAGATCAACAAATCTTTCCATTTCATTGATCTTACCTTGTTTCACAAGTTCCATAGCTTGAATGAGATTAGCCCCTGCACTAAAGGGTTCTTGATGTTGCCATAAGATCACAGCATTCAAATGTGATTCTGCATAAGATAGAGCATCCATAAGGCCCTCTAAGACTTCTAATCCAATCACATTCATCTTAGATTTAAAGCTAATAATCCCGATACCTTCTTGAAGACACCAAAGCTTAACTCCTGCATTCTCTCTGAGAGTATGTCCTGTATCAGGCTTAGCAGAACCAAACATTTCTGGGATCCATTGTTTCTTATAAACAGGATGTAAAGATGCTCCTATAAAGATCTTCTGAGATGGACAATACCCTGCACCCGTTGCTGTATAAGGCTGATCAATAGAAAGCACCCATTGAGGTAACGGATCTTTAACCATTGTTTTATCTTTTTGGCGTTCTTCTTCAATAAAATGAGCAATTTTCTGCCAACCTAATTTCTGCCAAAGTTCAAAAATACCCAGTTTCCAACCAAATCCACCACGTATGGCTGCATCAACATCCCGTGTATTTAAAGCAATAGACTCTAAATGAAAAGCTGTATAATGAAACAGATCTCTTAATGTCGCCACTAAAAATAAAGCAATAGGATCTTTAGACTTTAAACATTCATCCCATACTTTTTGAGGTTGAGATAAAAATCCTTCTAAGATAGCTGTTGATGCAGGCACCTGTGCTCTATGAGTCTTTTGCGCAACATCATAAATCAAGATCTCTTTTCCAGACTTCAGATAAATACCCTTACCTGTCTTCTGTCCTAAAAATCCTTTTTGAATCAATTCCTGAATCCATTCAGATAAATGATAATATTTATGCCAAGGATCTGAAGTGAGACGCTCATCCATTGTATGAACCACATGATTCAAAGTATCTAACCCAACAACATCCATTGTCCTAAATGTTGCACTTTTAGGTCGACCTAATAGACTCCCAGTAATTTGATCCACAACATCTAAACCAATTCCTAATTTTTCTGCATGATGCAAAATAGAAAGAATCGAAAAGACACCCACTCTATTGGCAATAAAGTTAGGCGTATCAAAAGCACGAACAACGTTTTTACCTAAACGGGAAGTGAGAAATCCTTCCAGTTCATCTAAAAGAAATGGAGCGATCCAAGGACTGGGAATCAGTTCTACTAATGGTAGATACCTAGGCGGATTAAAAAAATGAACTCCACAAAACCGTTGTCTTAATGTTTCAGGAAGAAGCTGACCTAAATCTGTAATGCTTAATCCTGATGTATTAGAAGCAATAATCGTCTGTGGTCCAAGATACGGAGAAATATTTTGATAAACTTGATTCTTAACATCCATTTTTTCAGAAACGGCTTCTACCACTAAAAAACATTCTTTAAGGATTGAAAGATTCTGTTGGTAACTACATGGAATTAAAGAAGCAGCAAAAGAAGGTAACGCTAAAGGTGCTGGATTAATCTTACTGAGTAGCGTTGGGTTAAGAGGATTAATATCAAATACATAAACCTCATACTGAGCATTAGCAAAATGAGCAGCAATCTGTGCTCCCATAACTCCTGAGCCTAAAATGGCCACTTTTTGAGACATTGTTCCTCCTTTGGAAACTGAAAATAGATGTTAAATTAACTATACAGCACCTTGAAGAAAATTTTTAATTTTTGGGAAAACTTCTGTCACTTGTTGGGCATTGACTCTGCCTCCAGCCACAAATTCATGTCCTCCACCATTGAAGTTCTGAGAGAAAAAGAATCCTAAATGTTTTTTGTTTTGAAGAGAGTTCCATGGATTAACTCCACAAGATATGGCAAATCCCTCTTTTTGTGGGAAGATATGTAATCCATATTGAGACTTAGGATAAAGGATATAAGGAATAAACCTTCCAAAACCTTTATAGCTATAAGGGTTCTTAGAGAAATCACAAACAGCGATGTCATCTTTTAAAACACAAACTTGTTTATAAGCTTCCATCTGTTGATAAAAACGTTCTTGTTCATAAGTCAGTGTTGCTTGGTAAACAGGATCTTTATCGACTATAGCTTCTATATCAGAATTATCTACCAAATTTTGTACCAGTTGTTTGTACATCTTCTCTTTTTGAATCAAAGGATGAGAAGGATGGAAAAGATACTGAACTTTCACAGCTAAGGATGAAAAATCATAGGCATCATCAGGTTCCACAAATAATGCCCCATCAATGATTTCAGCAATATCTATGGCTTTTTCGTATTCCATAATCAGATCTTTACTGATTCCTAGAACTTCATAATGTTTACGAAAAAGACCCGGAGTACTAGTTGCTGAGGTATCCCATAAGCATTGTAAAAGAGGTGCTAATGAAGCAAGACTTTGAGGAGTAATAAAAGAATAAGGCGAACCCGTAGGGTGATGATCAATCCAAAAACAAGGCGGAGCATCTTCAATGGCTTTTAAAAATCTTGGATTTAATAAATGAGGATGGATTGTAAAATCTAAAATCGCTGAGGGACTTTGGATCTCTGTTAAGGCCCATCCCAATTCTTTATCATTATGTCTTTGAGGATTAATCCTACACTTCCAACCTTTATATTTTGATTCAATATGCTTTTGGAAGATAGCTGCAGCTATGCCCCCATCAGCATCATCATGACTGTGGATATGATAAATCTTCATAGAAAAATTCCAATAATGTAAAAAAGCAAAGTGATAAGGGGCCTAAAAATAGAAATAATTCCTTGAGATTCTAAAATAAATACAGCGAGTACACCTAAACTGATCATTTGTTCTGATTGCTGAAGCTTTGTAGCTAAAGGATATTTTACGGAATTCAATATAATTCCCCAAGTATCCGATCCAGGAATAGGCAAAATATTAAATAAGAAAAGAATCAAATTGACTCTAATAATAGATTGAATAATGAGACTTAAAGGTTGTAATTCATAAGATAGATAAGGAATCACGTATTTAAGAGCAAGCACACAGATTACAAGAAGAAGAATAAAAAAAGAAATGCCCCCTAAATGTATAAGATTAACGCTTCTTTTAGGATTTTTAAAATATCTACTATCTATAAAAATAGGTTTTGCCCAGCCAAATAGCATGAAAAATTGAGCGATAATAAATACGATAGGAAGAATAATTGTTCCAACAAGATCAATATGTGGAATAGGATTTAAAGTAGCTCTTTCAAGCATACTTGAAGATTTATCTCCCTGAGCTTTTGCAACTATAGCTTTAGTTGCTTGATGCATCGTAAGACATACAAATAACCCTATGAATTGAGTTATACCTGCAACAGGATCAAAATTACCCATACAATTAAACTTTCTGCTTATTTTTAAATTTGTTTTTAAAGTACCAAATCAAACCAATGACAAGAACAATAGCGACTAAAATAAGAAGTCCACTTTGACCTCTACCGATCCATTTATCAATCAAATCCCAATTGTTAGCACCCACGTAACCTAAGTAGACCCAAACGGGGACACTGATCAATGCGGCAATAAAATCCATAGTGAGGAAAAGAGAAAAAGGAACTTTCCTTGTGATACCTGCTGTTAGGAAAATACCGGCTCTGAGTCCTGGCATAAACCGCGCTGTAAATAAAAACCATTTACCTCTTTTAGAAAATTGTTCTGAGATATATTGATATCTTTCCTCTGTCACAATTTTAGAAATAAAACGATTCGCAAGAATTTGTTTTTTATAGATATAACCCATAATAAACATAATACTATCCCCTAAAAGAACCCCTAAAAAACTCACAATCATCATAATTGTCAGATCTGTATAACCCAAACCCGTGATAATACCGCCAGCAACAAGAGTGATATCTTCTGGGATAGGAAGTCCGAATCCACAGATAATTAATGTTGAAAAAACCGCTAGATATCCGTAAGAGGAAAAAAAAGTTACTAATAATTCTAAATTTTTCATAAGTGTATTGTACTAAATACCGTTGACACTTACTATCCTATGCTTATGTTTTTCTTACCCGTGGAGGAATCATGTCAAAAATAATCGGTATAGACTTAGGGACAACGAACTCTGTTGTCGCAATTATGGAAAACGGTAAACCCGTTGTTATTGCTAATCAAGAAGGAGAAAGAACCACTCCTTCTGTTGTTGCTTACACAAGAGAAGGTGAATTTATCGTAGGAAGATCTGCTCGAAATCAAGCAGTCACCAACCCTAAAAATACGATCTATTCTTCCAAAAGATTCATCGGTAGCCACTTTAGCGAAAGAAAAGATGAAGCTAAAAGAGTTCCCTACACCGTTAAAAAATCATCCGATGATAAAATTGTTTTCGAAATTGGTGGAAAAGAAATGTCTCCTCAAGAGATCTCTTCTAAAGTTCTCTCCAAACTCAAACAAGCTGCCGAAGTCTATTTAGGACAAACTGTAACTAAAGCAGTGATCACTGTTCCTGCGTATTTCAATGACTCTCAAAGACAAGCCACAAAAGACGCTGGAAGAATTGCTGGGCTTGAAGTTCTTCGTATCATTAATGAACCTACAGCTGCTGCACTTGCTTATGGACTAGATAAAAAGAATAACCAAAAAATCGTTGTCTATGACTTTGGTGGTGGTACTTTTGATGTTTCCGTCCTTGAAGTCGGTGATAACGTTGTTGAAGTTCTTTCTACAAATGGAGACACCCATCTAGGTGGAGACAATATTGACGAATGTGTCATCGACTTCCTTGTTTCTGAATTCAAGAAACAAACCAATATGGATGTCACACAAGATCCTATGGCTATGCAACGTCTTAAAGAAGCTGCAGAAAAAGCTAAAATCGAGCTTTCCTCCACAGCTAAAGTAGACATCAATCTTCCCTACTTAACTGCTGACGCTTCCGGTCCTAAACATCTTGTTCTGAGCATTACCCGTTCTCAATTTGAAAAAATGGTGGATAGCATCATTGAAAAAACATTAGAACCTTGTCGAAAAGCTCTTAAAGATGCTTCTTTATCTCAAAGCGATATTGATGAAGTCGTTATGGTAGGAGGATCAACACGTATTCCTCTTGTGGACGAGAAAGTCAAAGCTTTCTTCAAAAAAGAACTTAACCGTACCGTTAACCCCGATGAAGTTGTTGCCGTAGGTGCTGCAGTTCAAGCCGGTGTTCTTGGTGGAGAAGTCAAAGATGTTCTTCTTCTTGATGTCACTCCTCTAAGTCTAGGAATCGAAACCCTAGGTGGAGTCATGACAAAACTTGTTGAAAGAAACAGCACCATCCCTAAAAAAGCAAGTCAGATTTTCAGTACAGCTGCAGATAATCAAACAAGCGTAGAAATTGCTGTTTATCAAGGTGAAAGAGAAATCGCCCGAGAAAACAGACTACTTGGTCGTTTCAGTCTTGCTGATATTCCTTCAGCACCTCGAGGAGTTCCTCAAATTGAAGTGACTTTTGATATTGATGCCAATGGTATTTTAAATGTATCCGCTAAAGATCTTGGTACTGGTAAAGAACAAAAAATTACTGTTACCAACTCCTCCGGTCTTTCAGAATCTGAAATCAAAAAAATGGTAGATGATGCTGAGAAATTTGCTGAAGAAGATAAACAAAAACGTGAACTCATCGATGCTAAAAACAAACTTGAGAGCATGATTTTCCAAACTTCTAAAAACCTTAAAGAAAATGCAGATAAACTTCCTGAAGATCTCAAAACAACTCTTGAAGCTGAACTTGAAATTGCAAACAAAGTCTTAGCTGACAGTCCTGAGGATAAAGAAGCCCTCACTAAAGCAGCTAATGATCTTGAACAAAAAGCATTCAAGCTAGCTGAAGAAATGTATAAGAATGCAGGTCAACAAACTGCTGAAGGAACACCTCCACCTCCTAAGCAAGATGGTGTTGTAGATGCAGAGTTTGAATCTACCTAGTCTTTTACATTGTTATGGGTATTTAAATATCTTTTACCCATAGAATTTAATTGTTTTAAATATATATTTATAATTTAATAAACAGATATCCACAAATAAATCTTTATAATCATAAACATTTAAAACAAAGTTGTTGATTTAACCTTTTAAAATATGTTACCCATAAGAAGAGGAGTTATAAATGCTTAATTTACAAAGACTTTTATTGTCTTTTTTTTTTGCTCACCATACCAGCTTATGCGAATAATGAACTAATACTGGTCATTCCAGAAAATTTTATAGTCTCTCAAGATTCAGAAATTCAAAATTTATACAATGAGCTTGCAAAATTTAGTTCTACAGTTGAATTATTAAACAATGCAGGACTGCCTGTTAAGCTTATGGAGACACTCAATCTTACAATTAATTCCCTTAGAGAGACTTTATTACAGTCAATTATACCCGGATGCATTACAGAACTTAATATTACATTAACGACTTTATTAGCTCTTAATGTATCTATGAATACAATCAATTCATCCATAGAATCTGAGTCTCAAATCCGAGAAACCCTTACAGAAGAATTGAATGTTTATAAATGGGAAATGAGAGAATCCGCACGAATTAACAAAAGAGCTGCTAGAAGACAAGGTTCTGATCTCATAATGCCTTCTCTTTCTAGCTATTATACAGCAATAGGTGTATTACATGATTTAATTGGGATCTATTATACGGATGCTGCAATGCATACTAACGTAAATCTAATGGCATCAAAAAATTAATTAATCGAGATATTTCATAAGCTCTAACTGAGCTTTTTTAGCTTGAATATTCCCCCTATAAGTCTCTTGTGTTTTTGGTAGATCACTTAATTTTTTTACTAGATCTTCGTGACTTTGTATTGATTCCTTTATATTATCTTTAAATTTTTTCACAATTGGTTTTAATTCTGTATTAATATTTGTAGCATACCTATAATAACCATCTGCACCTATTGTAAGTCCAAATCTTTGATACAAATCAAGAATCCTTAGACTAGATCTAAGTTGATCTAAACTGTTTACATCTTCTGTACTTTTAAGCCCGAATGCCTCGATGATTTGTTGAGGTACTGTACGATCCTGATTGTTAATTTCTAAATCGTTAGCTAACTTTTGAGTACTTGCTCTTAATTCTTGACTACTTCTATCTAAATCATCACGTATTTGTTGAGTGCGCTTAATTTCATCCTGAATTTGCTGTTTGGTTTTAGCTTTAAGTGGCTCAGGCCTGTCTGCACCTAACCTGTCATAGATATCTTGAATATCTTTTTCTGCTTTTTGAGTTAATTTTTTATGCGCCAAATATAAGGCTCCTAATGTTAAAATCGTTCCACTCGCAATAGCAACATTTTTAAGTGTTTCTTTATTATTTTTTTGATCTGTAGGATTAGAGTTAGATAGTGAAGGATTAGACTTAAGTGAAGGATTAGACTTAAGTGAAGGATTTGGAAGATTAGAAGTGATCGGAACATTAGGGGCAACACTATTATCTTTAACCAAAGTTTTAATTTCTTTAGGTATTTCTGCTACTATTGGCTTATCAGTACAACTTACACAAAAACATATTGTTAGGACCGTTAACTTAAAATTAATTATTTTCATATAGGTGATACTCTAGCCCCCTAAAGGAAGCTAGCTTCTAAAGTTAGCGAGAAAGACCATCAGCTGCCGCTCGCGCGACCTGGAAAATTCCAGTGCTTGCCTTCTTCCTCAACCTTAGACAACTTTGACCCGTATCTGGGCAACTACTACGTGTGGGTGTTTGACCTTGGTTGGAGTTATTCACTCTACTCCCTATCCTTACGGAACCCGCTCGTAGATACGTTTCTTGCTTT
>CANGWC010000034.1 GCA_947457515.1 Silvanigrellaceae bacterium | reverse complement strand
TCCCGAAAGATTCTCTCAAGGCAGGCCTTTAGCTCAAGAGATCCCACCTGCGGTCTATATCAATAAGCCTCCAACCACGGAGGCATCAAATGTAGAATTACGTTAATTTATGAAAAAACTGGTCTCAAAACTATTGACACGTTCCGCATTGAAAATGCTTGTTTTTTCTATCAACAAAGTGTCGAGAAGTGTCTTAAAGCAGTTCTTGTATCAAAAGAGATCTCTTTTCCATCAATTCATGATTTACACACTCTTCTGGCCTTACTTCCAGAGATTGAGCCACCTTGTCCTAACTCTCATGATATCCCTACACTGAATATCTATGCTGCACAGCGTCGATATGAAGAAGGTCCTGTAGAAGCAACAGAGGAAGATGCTAAAATCGCTAAAGATTTAGCACAGGCAGTTTTAGATTGGGCGCAAAAAATAGTCAACGGCAAAGCAATCTAAAAAATCAGCAATACACTGATGTATGAGTTAAAAATAAAATCTTGTAAACCTGAATGGGTTCTTTTACATTTAATGAATCCAATTTTATCGGATCTCTTTTAAAGCGAGATTCTCGCTAGATACACACATTAAAAATGAGGTTATTATATGAAATTATCAGATCATCCAAAATCTGAAAGATCTCAATCAAGCTCTGATTTTTCAAAGAATTCAAAATTAGAAATTTACAAGAAACAGATAGGCAAAGAGTTTATAAAAAATATAAAAAAGAAAGGACAATTTCCTTTTGAATTAGCAGAATCATTCATGTCTAAGGCACATATGAATAACATTGTCAGGGGTCACATAAATAATCTTACAGAAGATGAAATCATGACCATCGTTAAAAGCCTAAAAATAAAAATTATTGAAGATAAGGTTTAGAAAATGGTTAGAGTGATTCATTTTTCGTAACAGACTTTCGGTTGTTCCTTTCTTATTTATGAAGTATGAGAAAAATAGCATCACCCAATTATGGTCACTCAAAACATGACAATAACAAGTGTTCTAGACTAGATAGATACATGAAAAATAAGGATATTATATGAAATTATCAGATCATCTAAAACCTGAAAGATCTCAGCTCAACAGTCATCCTTCAGGTAAGTTATCAAAATTAGAAAAATTAGAAATTTATAAAGAAGAAATATGCAAAAAATTTCTGGAAGATGCGGAAGAAAATATCTTAATACCCTTAGAAATTTTAGATTCTCCAAGGGGTCAGGCTTTCTTAACTGAACTAGCTATGACAGCACTTAATAATCTTAATGAAAAAGGAATTATGAAACTGGTAAAAGAACTTGAAATAAAAATTTAAAATAAGATGTGAAAGATATTTCTCATTATTTTTGAGTCACTTTAAGCGCTTCTAAAACCTTATCCATGGGTTGACTCATAAGTCGATAAAACTCCCTTATATTATGTTGGGCAAGGGTTAAAAGTGCTTCCATACCTGCTGTAGTTAAATAAATAGATTTAAACCCAGCGGGAGCAAATTTAATATCAATAAATAAAGTCACTATCTCTATGAGTAATTTATTATGCAAAGTTTTATTCACTGTGCGAGTCACAATACTGTGTGCCGCTTTTACAGCTTCTAAGCTATCTAGACTATCTAACCAACGCACAGTCTGTGCTATTTCAGCACTTGATAGCTCAGTAGGAATATTTAAGTTTTTGCTACTACGGTTAACAATATGAGTCAGTTCCCATAACATTCCTTTAGTTTCAGTGGCAGGAGTGGCATCTTTTAATTTTTTTAAGTAGGGGTTCATTCTTCTAAATACTTGAAACAGTCTATGAACTCCCTCAGGGTTTTGGGCCAATTCTAACGTGGCTCTTCTGAGTTTGGGAGCTTTAATATCAGCTTTTTTGAGGAGAGAGAGAGAGAGAGCTTCTTGCGCATGACTCAATTTATTTACCTGTGATTCAGAAGCACTTTGACGATTTAGACTACAACAAATAGGAAATAAATAGATGAATAAAAAATAAGGAGCCGTTTTTGGATGCATACAATAAGTATCGACTGTTTGTATGAGATATTAAACAAAAAAAAAGAGACATCTTTTTCAAGACATCTCTTTTTTTGTTTAAAAGATTAACTTATAGGTTGAACTATAAAACGAATCTTGTTCCTAAATAAACAGAATTTTTAGAGTTTGTTGCAGTAACTCCATCATTTTGTTTATAAGCTTTAGCTTTAGCTAATGACCATGTACCGTAACCTAGGATGATTTCTGTTCCTGGATAATAAGTATAGGTAACATCTAAAGCGATTTCTGTTTGATTATACTCTTTATCTAAAGAATTAGAGACTTTATGAGTCATTGCTCCTAAAGCATAAGATAAACCTAGAGAAAATTTATCTTCAGCATTGATAATACCTTTAATATTGGCCAGAGTGCTATCTGCACGAACACCGACACCAATTACAGAAGCTGTAGCATCAAGACTTTTAGTTGAAGTATTTGCATCTAACTTTTTGATGTCATTCTTATCAACGGTGTAAGGAACAGAGCTAGAAAGAGTTGCGGATTTATAATAAACGCCACCATTCAATCCAGCTAAACCTGCATACCCTAAAGATCCAATAAACCGAGTGGCATCGGAGATCACTCCAGGAGCAATAGGAGAGAAGTAACCGTTGTGTGTTGCAAAGGCAAACTGAGCGACTACACCCATTGTTTCAAGAGCTACGCCTAAACCATACACTCTAGCAGAGATAGAAAGAGGTGTGTCGTAGAGGCTATCCGCAGAAGGTGTAAAAGTTGGGTCATAACCACTCAGAGGATCAGATCCACCTAATGAGTTAGCCACATAAACTTCTAAGCCTAAATTAAGCTCATTGATTTTTTGACCATAAGAGACAACAAGTCCATCAGCAGATCCAAACTCAGGGGAGTAAGCTAAACTGTATTTAGAAGGTTCAGCTCCGTAAGTCACAGGGGATAAAGGTTTAAATCGACCTAAAGCAACACCTACTGTGGAATCTGTGGATTTTAATCCAACAATTGCTTTAGATAAAAGTAATGAAGCTTTTTTAGAATTTACATAAGGATTTACATAAGCTTCAAATTCTGCAGAACCTTGTCCTTTAGATATATCTAAACCATAACGAACATTTCCTAAAGAAACAGGAAGTACCGTTTTTGAGCTACTATCTGCAAGACCTAAAGATGCTTCTACAAGAGCTTTAGGAGTGACTGTTACTTTATCTTCGGCATGTATTGACGCAATACATGCTATAGACATTAAAGATATTTTTTTCATAAGTCTCCATTTATGTTAGTACTTAATATAAATTTAGGGTATTTTAATGACTATGTCAAACCCATCACTTCTCTTAGAATTAATCGAAAAGAAACAAAAAGAGCTTAAAGAAACATGCTTAAAACAAGATATTTCTGCAGTTTACTTCCCACTAAGTAATCCTTTTTTAGCGGAAATGGGAACAGGAGAACCTACACTTCATGAGCTCTACACTGGTTTTACAGGATCCACTGCCCGGGGAATTTATATCACGAGTTTAGAAAAAGTTTTTTTATTCGTAGGAGGTATTTATCACGAACAAGCGTTACTTCAATGTCCTAAATCTCATGTAGAAGTTATCTCAACAATTGATAAGAATTTTATTCAATGCATTGATGAACTTAAAGAAAAATTTCCTATTAAAAATATAGCTATTGATGATCGTTATGTTTCTTTAATAGAAATTGAAACGATAAAAGATAAATTTGAAATAAATTATATCCAAATATTTCCCTCTATTTTAAAGAAAAATCTCATTATAGATTCTATTTTCTCAAGAAATTACCCGGATCTTCCTGAAAATAGCCTTTATATCACGGCAAGTCCTGATGAAGTTGCTTGGTTATCAGGAATGAGAAGTTATGCTATTCCCTTCTCTTCTGGGCTTCCAGGAAGAGCTTTTTATGATGGTAAAAATTGCTTCATTTATTTCCCCTATCATGAAGTCTCCTTTGAAAAGAATCTTCCACAAGGAGACATTTCTTCTTTTATTTATCGAGATGAAAATCTTCTCTATGAATATCTTAAAGAAAAGAAGATCCAATTTATCTACTGTCATAAAGATACAATCACCCTGGATTTTTTTCATAAAGTTCAAAAACTATATCCTGAGGCTGAATTCAAATTCAGTTACCCAGAACTCATTAAACAGAAAAATATCAAAAACTCCTTCGAAAAAAAGAGCATGCTTTCTGCCTTTGAGAAAAGCAGTCGAGCTTTAGTGACAACATTAAAATGGATTAAAAACCAAGCGAGAGAATTTTCAGAACAAGACATTCATCAAAATTTAGAAAAGAACTTTATCATAGAAGGTATGAAAGGATATTCTTTCAGATCGATCATTGCTGCAGGAGATCACAGTTCCATCATTCATTATGGCCAAAAAGACACTCAGCCTATACCTAAAAATGTGCTCATTATGATTGATTGTGGTGCCTATTATAAAGAAGGGTATGCAACGGACTGTACCAGAACAATCTTCTTTGGAGAAAACCCTCTTCCTTGGCAAAAAGAAATTTACACTCTCGTTCTCAAAGCTTCTTTAAAAGCTTTCTCTTTACACTTTCCTAAGAACTGGACAGGACAAAGAGTCGATCAGGAGATTCGAACAGTGATCCAAAATGCAGGATACCAATACCATCATGGAACAGGACACGGAATTGGTATCCCTGTCCATGAAAAAGGACACAGCATTTCTCTCCACTCATCTGCTTCTTTGGAACCTATGATTCATGGTGCTGCTACAAGTTTAGAACCAGGCATCTATCTTCCTCAAAAAGGTGGAGTTCGTCTGGAAAATATCGCTTTTGTGGAAGACTCTCCCATTAAAGATCATTTGCATTTTAATCTTATCAGTTATGTTGGATTTGATGGGTCTTTGATCTTATGGGAACAACTCTCCCAAAGTGAAAAAGACATTCTTTTAAACTATGAAAAAGAATGTTTTAAAAAAGGAACGCATTTAAATCTAAAGATTCTCGAATTTCTTGAATCTTCTGATTAGCGATTTCATGTCCTTTTTGTTCATATTTTTGAAGAAGGATCCTCAGATCTTCAGGATACTTTTTAAGTTCTAAATATCTTTTTCTGACTTCTCCTCCAAACGTATCTTCAAATGCAAAAAACAGATCTTGTTTAGCATGTCCATAACCGTAGTTACCTTGTTGGAGTTTTTGGGACATATCATTAACTCGATCTTCAGAAGCAAAAGACTTCAGAAGGAGAAAAATAGAAGTCTTTAAAGGATCTTTAGGTTCTTCCATGGTTTTAGAATCTGTAGGAAGTGATTTAATGATCTTTTCTATTTTTTTAGGTTCCGCAAAAAGAGGTAACGTATTATTTCGAGACTTACTCATTTTATGGATCCCGTCAGTACCTAAAATTTCTGGAGTTTCTTGAAAAATAGCTTCCGGCATAGGAAAGATCTCTTTACCGATTCCATAATGAAAAGATTTTAAAATATCAGAAGTGTATTCTAAATGTTGAGCCTGATCTTTTCCCACAGGAACTTTATTTGATCCAAAAAGAGTGATGTCTGCGGCCATTAAGACGGGATAAGAGAATAAAGATAAACTTACAGGAGTATTTTCTTGTACGGACGCTTTATAAGCATGAGCTCTTTCTAAAAGACCTGTATTGATAAAACGTGCAAAGTACCAATAAAGTTCTAATAGTTGAGGGTAATGACTTTGAATGAATATGCCATTACTTTCTTTGGTATCAAAGCCTAGAGCAATGACAGCTGCGATAAGAGATGACACAGAATCACTGATAGAGAAAGTGATCTCTTTGGCAGCAAGACTGTGCCAGTCAGCACAGAGAAAGAAAGTTTCCTGCTGAGACACTTGAGAGAATTTAATGAGGGGTTTAATGGCCCCAACGTAGTTTCCTAGATGGAGATCTCCCGTGGGTTTAACTCCAGTCAGGATGCGACAAGATTTTAATTGAGCTTCCACCATGATCCTAATAACCAATTTAAAGAGACACAGATAAACATGAGTCGAGTGAATAAAAGACTTTTAGAAGGGAAGGGGAGACCTTTTTTCTGGGCTGATCTTTCAGAAAGCATTCTGATCTTTCCGAGGAGAAGAAATAAGACTGCGCTGAGTATCTTCAAATGAAAGATAGCTCCCGGATAAGACTTATAAGCAGGCAGCCATAGAGAAAAACCAACATAAAAAATAAAAATGATAAGAATCATTTCTATAATAGCTATTTTTTTTCTCCAAGATTCGATCCATTCTCTAGGTTCTAGGACAAGAGATGAGGAAGAACGAAGAACAAACACATCAATAACAACTGATAAAATAAGCAGAGTTCCTAGAAGACTATGGATAAATGGAAGACTCATTGTATACCTCAGTAAAAATATGATATAAGTTGTATAAATACGCAAATAATTTAAGGAGTTTATATGACTTTAACCAAAGACCGCTTAATTGAATATGTTAAGAGCAAGAGCGAAGCACCTTTGCATCAGTGCAGAGAAGTTGTAGAAATCATGCTAGAACAAGTTAAAAATGCTTTAGAAAAAGGGGAAGAAGTTAAGATTTCTGGTTTTGGAAAATGGGAAATTAAAAACAAAAAAGAAAGACCAGGCAGAAATCCACACACAGGTCAAAGAATCGAAATTCTTTCCAGAAGAGTGGTAACATTCCATCCTTCCGAGAAAATGAGAGACGCTATAGATCATGCCAATTTATCTGATGATAAAGTTTCTATTGCAGGAAGTAGAAGTCTTAAAAATCAAGCTTCTTGAGTATCATCCTTAAGAGTTTTTTCGAGGATTGCTGCAGCAATTGCATCAGCCCATACATTTGTCATTGTACGGCATCTATCTAATATCCAATCTACAGCAACAATCAAAGAGATTCCTTCTGGAGGCAGTTGAACTGCTTTTAGAACAATCACCATTGTGACAAGTCCTGCTTCAGGAATCCCTGCAGCACCAATGGATGAAAGTGTTGCTGTGAGAAAGATCACAATCAGTTGAGCTGCATCTAAGTGAACGCCATAGACCTGCGCAATGAAAACAGCAGATACAGACTCATATAAAGCAGTACCATTGAGATTGATCGTTGCTCCTAAGGGAAGAACAAAGTTACAGACTTTCTTAGAGAGTTTGTTTTTGAAAAGACAACACTGCATCGTTACGGGTAATGCTGCATTACTCGATGATGTGGAGAAAGCTGCACTCAGAGCTGGCATCATGTTTTTTAAGAACTTAAAAAGACTCTTGCGAGTGGCGAGTTTAAAAAGAATAGGTAAAACAATAAACCCATGAACACTTAGACCTAAAATAACAGTAAATATGTAACTGCTTAAATGCCAAAGCTCAGGAAGAAATTTATCAAATCCACCGGCATTTCCTAATCTTCCTGCAAGAAGGCATCCAATCCCTATAGGAGAGACTTTCATCATGGTATGGATCATAGACATAATAATGCCTTGAAGACCCTTCATGAGTTGGAGAACAGGCTGAGCGATGCTTCCTGCCATGCTTGCAGTGGATCCAAAGAATAATGCAAAGACAATCAGAGGAAGCACTTCATTATGGGACATGGCATAAAAAAGATTTTGAGGAACTAAACTTAAAATAATATCTTTAATGATTTGAGTCAGAGGTCTATTGAGTTTCTCAAGAGAGATCACAGAATGTGCTTCTAACATGAGACCATCACCGGGAGCTAAAAGAAGAACGAGACTGAGTCCAACCATAGCTGCCATACCTGTTGTCACAATAAAGTAAGTCAGGGTCTTAATGCCTAATCCACCTAGATAACGAACATCACCTAATGCACTGATTCCACAAACAATACTGGTGATCACTACCGGGATCACCATCATCATCAGAGCTCTAATAAAAAGATCTCCAATGAAAGCAAGGCTTTTACCCCATTCCGGGAAATATCCTCCAAAGAGAATCCCTATAAAAATAGAGGCAAATGTATAAACTAATAGTTTTTGGCCTTCGCGAATCTTCATAATTTTTTCCAGAATAAAAGAGATACAGGTGATGGAGACGTTTTAGAATAGAAATTTCTCACATGATACAAGCATCTTAATTTAGGGTTAATAAAGTATTTATTGACAGCTATTTGTAAAAGAGGAATATCTGCTGAGTGATCGCTAAAAGCCATGATCCATTTGTAATGATTTTTGTTTTTCAGTCTAACCACCTTTTCTGGGCCTACGCATTGAGGTCCGACAAATACCACCCCTCCCATAAAAAATTTCATGGAAGTCCCTATAACTTGATTGAAGGGTATACCCTTAGATTTTAAAATATTCCGCACCCAAAAGTGCCCGGAACCTGTGATCACCAAAACATGCAGATCTTTGAGTAAAGGAAGAATATTCATAAAATCTCTATAGAATAGAGACTGACAGGGCTTACACCACTTATGAATGAAACTAGGAATTCTTCTTTTAGGATGACCTACGGTGACTAACCATAGTATGCCACTTTTAGCTGCAAGTCGACCTAAAATTAAATACAGCGTCAAAAGAAAGAAAATTACGAAAGGAAAGAGGAATCCCAAAAGAAAAGCTTTTAAAGGTTGATCTTTTAAAGATTCTTTTACAAGAATATAAAATGAGTCCTCATTGATCATGGTTTTATCAAAGTCCCAAGCACACCCTAAAGGCAAAGAAGAATCTGAAAAACGTCTTTTTAAAGATTCTATTTCTTCCAATAAAAAAGAGTCTTCTAAGATCATGCCTATCGAGTCCTCTCATTATGGCTTATTTGGAGTGTTAAATGGTTTGGGATACCTACAACTTATTTATAAAATACCTTCAGATCTTTTACAAGGAACATTGTGTATTGTTCCCTTAAAGAATAAAAAGTCTAGAGCAGTATTCCTTAATAAAGTCTCTGCTCCAAAATATATCTGCAAACCAGTTCTTGAAATTTATGAAACACTCCCTTCAGAACTCTTCTCTTTATACGAATGGGTTTCCCATTATTACCTCATGCCACTGGGGCATACCATCTTAAAACTTCATTCTAAAAATGCTTGGGAATCTCAAGGCAAAATTCCCAAGGTATGTAAATCTTCCTATCTTCATAAAACAGAAACACACACTCTTAACCCTTTAACTCCTCAACAACAGCTTATCTTTGAAACCATTCTTAAAGATCCCAAAGTCTATCTTCTTCATGGACAAACAGGTTCTGGTAAAACAGAAATCTACTTACACTTAGCTAAACATATGGAGAGTCAAGGATTACAAACTCTGATTCTTGTTCCTGAGATATCACTGACTCCTCAACTCTATCAAAGATTTGAAGGGATCTTCCCCGGATCAGTGGCTATGCTACATTCAGGAATGACCCCAGCGGAATACTTCCTGAATTGGGCATCCATAGAATCTAAGCCTGTTATCCTAGGAGTCAGATCAGCGATTTTTGCACCTATCCAAAGATTAGGACTTATCATTGTGGATGAAGAACATGAAAGCAGTTACAAAAATGAAAACTTTCCTTTCTACCACGCAAGGGATATCGCTGTTCTCAGAAGTCATCTTAAAAAGATCCCCTGTCTTTTAGGATCAGCCACTCCCTCTTTAGAATCTTATGTGAACACTCAGGAAGGCAGATACCATCTTCTAGAACTGTCCCAGAGATACTCCACTCAAAATGTTGAATTTCAATTTATAGACGCTAAAAAATATCTTCTCCATCTTAAAAGCTTTGCCCATAAGAAAACAGTTTCCGGTGTTCCTTTTCAAGGACACAGTCTATCCTCTCCTGTCTTTCAAGAAATTGCAGAAGCTCTCGATCAACAGAAACAATTTATCATTGTGATGAATCGCAGAGGATTTGCTTCCTATCAAATGTGTCTTGATTGTGGAACAGCATTTACCTGTGAGAATTGTTCTGCAACCACAACTCTTCACTACAACGGTCAAAAAGAGATCTGTCATTACTGTGGGTGGAATCAAGATCGGAGAAAGAGATGCAACTCTTGTGGATCAGTGCATATGACTTTTATGGGGTTAGGAACAGAAAATATTCAAAATGAATTAGAGAAGGTCTTCCCGGAAACTGTGATTCAAAGGGTGGATGGAGACACTCCTAAATCAAAGCTTTGGAGTATCTTTAAAGATTTTCGTGAAGGTAAAATACAGGGATTAGTGGGTACACAAATGTTATCCAAAGGACATGATTTCCCTAATGTCACACTGATTATTCTTCTTTATATTGAAGATCAGCTGTTCCTTCCAGATTACAGATCCGTTGAGAAAACACATCAGCTGTTTATTCAAGCCAGTGGAAGAGTCGGTAGAGGCGAACATCCTGGTAAAGTCTTAGTTCAATCACTCGCTTCTTGTGAATGGTTTCAATCAAAGACAGAAGAATCAAAAATCCCACTTTTCCTTAAAGAAACAGCAGATTTACGTAAACGCACCCAACAGCCACCCTATGTTCGACATATTTTATTAGAAGTTCAATCCTTAGATCGACAAAAAGCTCTTCAGGAATCTGAAGATATCATTCAAAGTCTTTTTGTATTTTGGAAAGATCAAAAAATAGAACCCCATCAGATCCGATGTGTGGGTCCCCTACCTGCTGTGATTGAGAAGATCTCTAAAAAATATCGATTTCATATTTCTTTGATGTTTCAAAAGAGTATTCATCCTCGACAGATCATACCTTCAAAAATTATAGATTCTTCCAATAAGATCATCGATTCATCGGAGACGATTCGAATCGATGTTGATCCGATACATTTATTTTAATTTTTATTGGAATAATCTATTAAGTTACTGTAAATAAAGTATTATTTTATAAATTTTTAGGTCATCAATAATGTCCCAAAGATTTCTTTTGCTTTAAAAATACAAAAGAAATAAAGTTGTAACGAGGTTAAGATTATGAAAATAAAATATTTTGATGATGAAGGAAGACTTTTAGAAAGTTCTAAAATACCAGGATATAATTGGATATGTTTTGCAGAAGGATACTTGGGAGGACAACCAGCTATATTTGGAAAACGTGTTTCTGTCCGTTTTATTCTTGATTTAATTATCGAAGGACTCACTATCGATGAAGTCGCTGAAGACTATGATTTGCCTATCGATGCTGTTAAAGAAGCAATTCATTTTGCAGGACAGCTCGTTGAAAAAAAAGCAATATGAAAATACTTATTGATCATAATGTGCATCAGGGTGTTTTTTATATTTTGCAAGAGTTTGGTTATTCTGCAGAGACCGCTAAATATAATCATTTAGAAATGTTATCCAATGGAAAACTATCAGCAGAAGCTTTTAAATTAGGATTTAGATGTATTCTTACACAAGATAAGACATTTTCCTTAGATGCAAAGAGAGTTTTAGAGACTTTACCTCAAATTTCTATCATTCTGATTTTACCAGAATATCTTCCACAAAAACCTAGAGAATCTTATCTCCAAAGATTTCGAGATCTTATAACCGACATTCCGCACCCCAAAAATTCAAAAATAATTTGATTTTTTTGGATTTTTATAAGCAATTAAAACTAAAGATTTTTTGTAACTGCTCGACCCCCCTATTTTAAGAGGGTCGGAATTATTTCATAAATGAAGAAATCAAAGATAAATTTTTTAGGCAGTGGATGGAAAGAAGGCATCCGGAGAATCTAAAGCTTTAGAAATAGCATTGT